>JBGSHQ010000133.1:0-36548 GCA_041752095.1 Bdellovibrionia bacterium | reverse complement strand
TTCCCCGCCTACAGTGCTTTGGATTCATAGTTTATTTGCAGACCTTCCGTGGCTCACTCAGAAGTGGTGGAACTTTTTATTAAACTGGTTCGCTTTTCTATTAATCCCTGCAGTAATTTTTTTCGGTTTACGAAAAAAATTAAAAAATCGAACCCCTCTTCTCGCTTCACTCGTCTTAGGGAGTGGGGTGATGGCGGTCTCGGGGGTGTGGGCTTTCCATCTCGAACGAGGTCAGCAGTATTCATTTCTTACACTGGCCCTGACCCTCGCCGTTTTTACCCATTCAAATACAAGTCGATTTTTTAGCGCTCTTTCAGTCGTATTTCGACAGACATTGGGGTTCACTTTATTTTTAAGTTTTCGAGAAAAGAGAGTGATTCGATCTGTTTTATTGATTACAGGTGTTGGGGTCATTGCGGTCCTTCCCACGCTTCTAAAATATCCCTTCCACTTGTGGCTCGATTATTTAGCATCAGCCAAAGACTGGTATCTCCGATATTCCGAAAGCCATGAACGCATACCCCCCGTAGCATTTAACTTTCCGTTAATCATAGAGGGCGACCCAGTAATTCGTGGTGTGATTAATTTCGGTGGGCCTGGAAATATCATCCATCATTATGCCGTTAAAATGGGACTCGGAGTTTTTCCGTACTCCATTCGAATGCTCTCTGTACTTTTCGCCTCTCTCATCACGGGCTGGAAACTCTGGAAGAACCGCACTGAATCGCTAGAAATCTTTTCACTTCGGTTTTTTTCCTCGGTCTATTTCGTTGATATTCTTCTTCCATCACCGCGAAGTGCGTATAATGGAGTTTTTTTCTTTCCAGTACTGCTGCTTTCGATCCATTCGGTACTCAATATGAAAAAGTTGAACCAAATCGATCTCTTTTCACTGATAGTCGCAGCAGGTGCGACTGTATCTCTCGGATCTCTCATGAGTCCCTACTCGGTCCCGTTCCTAACGGAAGGGTGCTATCTCGTCGCATCGGTCGGATTTTTACTTCGAAAAACTGCTAAAGCTTAGTGCTTCATTAGCTTTTCGGGATCGAGACCTTCTGCCTTTAAATCTTCATAGACCATAAGGCGTACGAGTTCTTTAAAGGAAGTTTTCGGTTTCCATCCGAGCTTTTCACGGGCCTTCGATGGATCTCCGATAAGAAGATCCACTTCCGTCGGGCGATAGTATTTCGGATCGATGCGAACATACTCTTTCCAGTCACGACCCACATGCCCAAACGCAAGATCGAGAAATTCTTTAATTGAATGGGTTTCGTTCGTCGCAATGACGTAATCATCTGCGGTCGGAGCTTGAAGCATCATCCACATCGCTTCGACGTAGTCTTTTGCGTAACCCCAGTCGCGTTTTGCATCGAGGTTTCCAAGAGCTAGGTCCTTCGACTTACCCGCCATAATGCGAGCGAGAGTTTTCGTGATTTTTCGAGTTACGAACGATTCCCCACGACGAGGAGATTCGTGATTAAACAGAATACCGTTCGAGGCGTGCATATTATAGGCTTCGCGGTAGTTTACCGTAATCCAGTAGGCATATACTTTTGCGCAGCCGTACGGAGAACGAGGGTAGAACGGTGTCGTTTCCTTTTGGGGAACTTCCATCACCTTCCCGTACATTTCGGAACTCGATGCTTGATAGAATTTCGTATTAATTCCGGTTTCTAAAATCGCATCTAGGATTCGAATCGTTCCGGTACCGGTGATATCAGCTGTATATTCTGGAACATCAAACGACACCCGTACGTGAGACTGGGCACCCAGGTGGTAAATTTCTTCTGGCTTCACTGTTCGAAGAATGCGGTTCAGTGCCGACCCGTCCGCGAGGTCGCCGTAATGAAGAAAAATGCGATCTTTAACTTTCGAACCTTCGTAGAAAAAAAGAGGATCGATGCGTTCCCGATTAAAAGTCGAAGAACGCCTGATCATGCCATGGACTTCGTACCCCTTTTCGAGAAGTAGCTCTGCGAGATAAGATCCATCCTGACCCGTAATTCCAGTGATAAACGCCTTTTTCATATCCTCATTTCATCCACTAGGGGGCGTTGCGTTGTCAATCTTAAGAAGTTCGTAAATCGGTACAGAGTCTGGTGGACGAAATTCTCCGCGCATGAAAGAAATACTCTAAATGTCATCTTCATACCCCCTCGCCTCTACTACTTTTGGTCCCGAAGAAATTGAAGCCGCAAAAGCGGTTTTCGACAGCAACCAATTCACCATGGGTGAACGCGTTAGTAAATTTGAGCGCGAATTTGCTGAGTGGACCGGTGCTAAGCACTCGATCATGGTGAATTCGGGTTCCTCTTCGAATTTACTCATGGTCGATCTCATGCTTCGCAGATCGCGAGGAACTGCTCCTTGGAAACGGGGAGACGAGGTTTTAGTTCCAGCGCTTGCCTGGCCAACGACGGTCTGGCCACTCGTCCAGCTCGGGCTCGTTCCTGTTTATGTTGATGTCGATCCGAAGACGCTTGCAATCGATGTTGAATCTGCGCGTTGCGCGCTTACCGAAAAAACAAAAGGGATGTTTTTAATCCATGTTTTAGGCCAGGCGGCCGACATGGCGAAGATAAACCAGTTCTGCGAAGAAGCCGATCTCGATCTGATCGAAGATAACTGTGAAAGCTTAGGCGCACATTTCAATGGAACCCACGCTGGAACCTTCGGCGTTACAGGATCCTACTCCTGCTTTTTCTCCCACCACATTTCGACAATGGAAGGTGGAATGATCACTACGAACGACTCTGAAATTTACGACGACTTAAAGAGTATCCGTGCACACGGATGGACTCGGGATCGAAGTGATCACGCAGAGTGGGCAAAGAAAAATCCTGAACTCGATCCTCGTTTTCTTTTTATTATGCCCGGATATAATGTTCGTCCTACTGAAGTCGCTGCTGCGATTGGGTCAGTTCAACTCAGAAAACTCGATTCAATGCTGGAAGCGCGAGAAAAACTCGCAAAAACCGTGAATGAGTGGACGATAAAAAATGCACCGTGGATGAAACTGATTGGCGCCGAACATCTTACGGATAAAAAAATCACACGTCGGGAACGCCGTCATTCCTGGATGACTTTTCCGTTTCGACTTAACCCGAAGGCTCCTGTCACCGCCGCAAAAGTAAAAGAAATTTTCGAATCCGCAGGAGTTGCTACTCGACCGATTATCGCTGGCAACCTTGCGAGACATCCGGCGAACGCGGGGCTGGAAACTCGAAGCGCACCTGGGCTTGGAACTTGTGATGAAATTCTTTCACGTGGTTTTATGATTGGGTGCCATCCGGTACTGGACCCATCAGCCAAAGCGGTTTTAGAAAAAGCATTTACAGAACTCTCTAAGCTCTAAAAAATAAATGACGAACACTACACCACGCACCCTCATCGTTCTTCCTTCTTATAACGAGAAAGATAATATTGTTGCCCTTATCGAAGCCCTTTTAGCGCTTGGCGATGGTTTTTCAGTTTGTGTCGTGGACGACTCGTCTCCCGATGGAACGACAGCGATTATAAAAAATGCGATCGCCTCTAATAACTGGGCAGAACGCGTCCATTTAATCACACGTACTAAAAAAGATGGTCGCGGTGGCGCCGTGCGTACGGGTCTTAAATGGGGACGGGATTCGGGGCGTGGATTCACAGCTTACATCGAAATGGACTGCGATTTTTCGCATGAGCCGAAGGCAATCGCGACGGGGCTTGAATTACTGAAAAAGGGAGATGTCGCCCTCGGATGTCGTTACCCCGATGGAAAAATCGAAGGTTGGCCGCTTAAACGGTGGATTCTTTCCTTCTGCGCAAACCTACTCGCCCGAATCCTCATCGACTGGAAAATTCCTGATTATACGAATGGATTTCGATTTTATTCTCCTCGCGCTCTCGAAGTTCTTCTCAGACTCGATCAGAAACACGAGGGTTATATTTATCTTTCCGAATCCCTATCTCAGCTCTTACGGTCGAATATGAAGATTCTTACGTTTCCGATTTATTTTAAAAACCGCGTTCGTGGTGAAAGTAATACGAATTTTAAAGAAGTCTCGAGTGCGTTTCTCGGGATTTTTTCGATCGCCTGGGAACATCATACTAAATCCCTGACCCCTGTTACTAAAACATGAAGGGCGCAGTTTTTTATAATGGTGCTACAGGGAGTTTAGGCACTTATATCGAGGGTTCGGCAAAACGACTCGGAATTGAAACCTATAAAATTCAATCGAGACTTGAAGATAGTCCTGGACTCATTAAAGAACTCACCGAACAAATGCCGAATGTTTATCCTGGGGGATACGCTGTCCTTTTACAGCTTGCGGCAATGGTTTCTGTCCCCGGATGCGAA
Source organism: Bdellovibrionia bacterium (assembly GCA_041752095.1). Taxonomy (GTDB): domain Bacteria; phylum Bdellovibrionota; class UBA1018; order UBA1018; family UBA1018; genus JACMQW01. The sequence continues at coordinate 32,209 of JBGSHQ010000133.1, read as the reverse complement.
AAAGATCCCAAACTCGCCCATCAAACCAATGTTACCGATACGGTTTCGACGGTAAACACATTTATTTCTGCGGCAAAAAAAGAAAAATTAGTTCCCAAAATTATTTATGTCAGCACCGGACATATTTATGCGCCTAAATCGGGAAGAATATTAGAAACGGACCCTATAAAGCCACGGTCGGTTTATGCTTCAACGAAACTCGAAGCAGAAAATGAGCTCGCTCGGCTCTGTACCGAAACTAAAACACCACTGACGATAGCTCGAGTCTTTGGGCTCATCGCTCCTAAACAGCCAGCCCATTATGTTCTCCAGTCCGTCATTCGTCGTGCGCGATCGAAGGACTTAAAAGACGTTCCGGGCCTTTCGAATTTAAGAGACTACCTCGACTCGCGCGATGTTTGCATGACGCTACTACGACTGGCTTCGATTTCTGCTACTGGAATCTTCAATCTATGCTCAGGCGAAGGAGTCGAAATCGCATATCTTCTCGAAACAGCCTTAAAGGAGATCCATCCGAATGAAGCTGACTCTCTGATCAACTCGATTACGGAAGGTGCAGCTCGAGCCGACGATATTCCTGAGATTATCGGTGATCCCACAAAGGTCGAAAATAGAATCGGTCGCGAATGTCGCACGATCTCAGTCGAGCAGACCATACGGGATGCGATTCACTCCCGGTAAAATAGCTATTTATAATACGAGCCAGATTCCATACACTCATTGACATGTCTGCACCCCGTATTGGCGTCATCATTCCTTGCTATAATGAAGAAGAATCATTTGATTTAACCGCTCACGCCGTGGGCAGCGAACTCCAAGGACTGATCACTTCAGGAAAAATTGATCCGGGGAGTTTTGTCTGTTTTATCGATGATGGAAGTCGTGATCGGACATGGGCAAAAACGAGTGACTGGATCGCTAAGGGGACTCTTTATCGCGGTCTTAAACTTTCCAGAAACGTAGGTCATCAGCGTGCACTCTTCGCAGGACTCATGTCGATGCGAGACGAAGCTCATGCCCTTATCTCTTTAGATGCCGATCTCCAAGACCCGGCCTCGACTATTCCCCAGTTTATTGAGGCCTTCCTCAAGGGAAACGAAATTGTTTACGGAGTCAGAGAAGATCGCTCTACCGATTCAGGATTTAAACGTGGGAGCGCAGAAATTTTTTATCGATTTATGGAAAAACTCGGAGTCGAACTCGTAGAAAACCATGCGGACTGTCGATTACTTGGAACTCGGGCACTCGAAGCACTCAGCCACTTTGATGAAACGAATCTATTTCTTCGGGGTATCATTCCCCTCTTGGGTTACCCCTCGAAAAAGATTTTCTACGCGCGAGATGCGCGAATGGCAGGAGAATCGAAATATCCACTCAGAAAAATGCTCGCCTTTGCTTGGGATGGGATAACTTCTTTTAGTACGAAGCCACTTAATTTTATCGTGTGGCTGGGATTCATTGTCTGTTTAATCAGCTTCGCAGTTGGGCTTTGGGTCATCTTTACGTGGATTACGGGAAAAGCGATTGCCGGATGGACATCCATGCTGATGCCGCTTCTCTTTATCGGCGGTGTACAGCTCTTATGTACGGGAGTAATCGGGCAGTATCTCGGAAAAATTTATCAAGAAGTGAAACGACGCCCTCGGTACTTTATCGAGAAGCGAGAATAATGAATGAAGATTCGATCTCTTCTTCATTTTTTTCTTTTTATTTCTGCCGCCATTCTCATTACAGGTGGCGGTAGACTCTATAAAATAGATTTTTTATCGCTCGACGCGTGGATGGCGGTTGCACTCGTTTTCGCTCTCGCCCTTAATTACCAAAAGCAAACCCTTCTCTTGCCATCTGTTTCTCAGTTAAGAAACCGAATTGCACAGAGACCCCTGATCTTTATTTCTTTTATTTTTGGATCTCTTTTTCTTGCCCACTTGATTCGATTTCTCACATTAAATGTTCATGCCTATGATGCAGGATTTGTTTATCAGTCTCTTTTTAAGGCTTTCAGCAGTCCTTTATTAAGTTGCCATGTTTGCTTTAACGAAAGTTATCTCGGTGAGCATTCGTCCTTCACCCTCCTTCTTCTTGGGCCAATAACGAATCTCCTCGGCACACCCTTTGCGGTTCCCCTTTTGCAGTCCGTATTAGGGTTTTTTTGTTTTTGGCTTCTATTTCGGGTTTATCGAAACGAAATAAAAAAGGAACACCTCGCGTTTATATTTTTCTTTCTCCTCTGCATACGAGGAATTCGAGAAAGTTTTATTTTTGATTTTCGGGAAGATCTCATAGGAGCGGTGTTTTATGTTCTCGCATTCCTCACGCTGAGAGCAAAAAGACCCATTCTTGCTCTCATTCCATTTCTACTCGCCGCACTCTCAAAAGAAACGGGGGCGATCCTTCTCCCCTTTGCAATGATTGGGGGTCTTTATGCGAATTCATCTCGCCCCCCACGTCTGCTTTTAATGGTGTATGGAGCCTTTAGTGTTTCAGTATTTGCCACAGTTTATTTCTATATTTTACCGCACTGGACGCCTTCATCGGGTTCAGGCAGTGAACTCGTTAAACGCCTTTCTTACTTAGGCAGCTCACCCAGCGAAATCATCCAGAACTTTGCCTTTCATCCACTGGATAATATTTCAAAAATAATTTCGCACCTCGCCACTCGCGATCGATTTAAATACCTCTTTACGATTGCCGCACCGATTACACTCATCGCTCTACGCGCCTTTAACCCCTATTATATCCCAGGCTTTATCCTGATTTTCGGAAACCTACTTTCTGAGGCGGCTACGCAACGAATGATGCAGTTTCATTATGACATTCTTCTCATTCCATTTTTTGGGTTTGGATTATGTGAATCCATTCGTACCCTCGTATCGCGCCAACGAATCCCCCGAAGTTTTTTTACACTCAGTCTTCTCTCTGCGCTCGCTCTATCAGGAACATGGCCGATTTCTCATTTTCGTGAATACAGCGATGATCCAAGTAAAATTTCAGACGTTCTTTGGGTCCGAGCTAGCCTAAAAAAAATCTTCCGGGATGAAGTTCTTCTGGGAGATGAACTCACCTATCCCCTTCTAACCGACCACGAATCTCTTCGACTCTCAGGGGCTGAAAAAAGCGGGAAAAGTTCTCTTTTAATCAGCGATGCGAGGCAAGCCTTCCTCCAGAAAATCGACCCTCGTTCAGAGCTTGCGACGCACTGGACTCAGATCGAATGTGGACCGCACGAAGTGATCTGTCGTTATGAGAAACGATAAAAAGCTGTCGAGAAACTTAATTTTAGGTGCTATTTTCTGGTCATGTCAAATCCAGTTCTTCCAAGCCAAGTACCTGTCTTTATTCTAGCCGGTGGCCTCGGAACCCGAATTTCCGAAGAAAGTCAGTTTCGCCCAAAACCGATGATTGAAGTAGGCGGAGAACCCATCCTACTCCATATTATGCGGTCGTATTATAGTTTCGGGTTTAATGATTTTGTGATTTGTGCCGGCTATCGCTCCTGGGAAATTAAACAGTACTTTCTCACCTATGGATTTCGAAAAACCCATATCGAAATCGACCACAGAAAAAATACGGACACTCCCGCCCACGCTTTCGGGGCTAAAGGTGAGCAGGAAAACTGGCGTGTTCGAGTCATCGACACCGGCGTAGACTGTATGACGGGTGGACGAGTTGCACGTGCTTTTGATTCGATCCAGGGTGAAAAATTCGATCATTTTGCGGTCACTTATGGAGACGGTGTTTCTGATGTTGCACTCGATAAAGAACTCGCTGCTCACTTAAAGATGGGAAATACTGGAACTGTACTCGGCGTGCACCCGAGTGCTCGTTTTGGTGAACTCACCGTCGATACAGACCAGCGCGTTTTAGATTTTTCGGAAAAGCCCCAGTCCCGCTCCGATTGGATTAATGGTGGATTCTTTTTCTTCCAGAAAAACTTTCGCGACTACCTATCGACTGATGCAGAATGCATCCTCGAGCGAACTCCTTTAAATAAACTTGCGAAAGACGGAAAGCTTTCCATGCACCATCACACCGGGTTTTGGCAGCCGATGGATACTCTACGAGATAAAATTTATCTCGAATCTCTGATCACAGAGAAAAAGGCACCTTGGATGCCAAAATCACGTTAAGGAACGAAAAAGAATACGCGCCGCCCATCGCCTGAGGAAATAAAAGGCGAGTTCGTTCGGCGTGAAATTTCAGAAATGAGTGCATCTCCGCGATCCGGGTATCCATATCGATCGATCCAAACACCTGAAAAACCCATGGCTTTTAGGTTTTTAAAATGAGCTGGGTCAGCGGCAGCCCCATAAATCTGATTCATCGCCTGGGTCCCACGCCATGTCCCATAACTCCATCTCGTATTCTTACTATAGCGGGGAGCAACGGAATGGGCATAATCGACCATATAATATACGGGACCATGCTCAGGAAAAGTAGCGACAGGGAGCTGGAGTACGGCACCAGAACCGACTCGCTCTTCGATTTCATGAATAAATTTTCGAGCGTTATACTCTTCGTTCTGTGAAGTGACGGCACTTTCTGCAGGGATGACCTGATCCCAGACTGAAAATAAGGCTAAAATAAAGCCAATGAGAGGGACACTCCATTTTCTGTGCCGAGGAAACCAGTATTTTTCTATCAGGGGTTTAAGTGCCAGCCCTAAGCCAAACAACGCCGCAGCGGCGATCATCGGGCTGATTCGATTCGTGCTCCGAAAAACTGGATAAACCGTATAAGCGACGAGAGATGCTATTCCGATTCGAAATGAAAAAAAGGTACCTAATACAGCCACAAGTCCTGACTCGAATTTTTTTCGTCGGACGAGCGAAACTAAACCTAAAATAAATCCGATCAAACCCAGTGTTCCGATCGATTCGGTAAGTCCTTCGATTCCACTTTCCTGGGTTTTTCCATAATCACGCATTTTTTTAAACGGCTGGAATCGATGACCATCAATAGGGAGGAGCATCGCCCAAGGTCTCAGACTATAAAACAGCGTTTCGCTCGGATAACGTTTAAAGGGCGGAGGTGGGTCCTTGGATTCGCGATAGGCAAAAGTATGATGTGCCGTCGAAAGAACGATCCCAATAACAAAGGGAAGGATCGAAGCTAAAAATAGGCTCACGAACTGTTTTCTTCTTTTTCGAATAAAATCGAAAACGAGTGCCATGCAGAGAACACCCGAATAGAAGAATCCAAAATAGGAGTGCCAAAGCGTTACAAAAAATACTGATCCCGCTAAAAGGAATAGGGTTCGACGAGGTACGGGCCGTTCCTTTTTAAGGATAGAAAGGATGATTGCTGCAGATGGAGCTAATACCCAGTACTGTGAAATAAAAATGTGCTCGTACCGCATAAAGTGCATCGGCAGGTAGGTAAATGCAAAAGATAATCCGAAGGCGACTGCAGGCATAATTCCTAGCAAAACCGCTGAAAGAAAAAAGGCAAGACTTGAAAATAAATATCCAGCTAGAAAATAAAGATTCCAGGTTTCGGTTGAATTTTCTGTGAAAAAAGAAAAAATTTTAACGACAGCGAGCTGGAACTGTTCAGTAAGTGGAAATCCTACAGATAAATTTAATGGGGCAAAGGGTGCCCCCATCCTTGGTAAATCGTTCTTAATATAAGGAATAACTTCCCCGCGAGAGACACCTTCAAAGAGATTTGCAACAAGATGAAAGTCCCCATGAATCGGAAATAAAGGAAGATCGATCGGGACAGGGCCTCCACCCTTCTGGATAAGAAAAAAGGGTACTAAAGAAAAAATCGCAGTGAGCAATCCCCAAAATAATTCGGTCGAATATTTACGTATCACTTCCTGACCTCTCCCCGTCGATAAATAGTAAAATCATTTACCCGCTCTACTTCGATAAATCCATTTTCATTCATCCACGGAAGTAATTCGACAGGAAAGTTGCCAAACAGGAATTTAGGGGTGTTTTTCTGAAAAATTTCCTCCACACGAAGGATTTGGGACTTTAAAACGAGCGATAAGGCTTGGGGATAGGGAAAAATATTTGTGACCTGAGCACGATGGGCAATGAGTTGCCCAAAAGGATAACAAATACCAACCGATTCACCCGGGGACGCATACATCCTAATCCGTTCGGCGAGAGTCGTCATCGAATTCGAAAAATAGTCGTCCACCATTGTAATTCGATTCCACTGAGAGATCGGATTAGGAAAGTTTTTATGGAGTGAAAGTCCGTAAATAACGAAAAGAAGAAGAAAGATTTTTGGTGCTAGGTACAATTTTGGAAATGGGAAAGGTACCACTCGTTTTTCGAAAAACATGGCTGTAAAAATAAAAAGAGGAAAAGCAACGATCGGAGCACTGACGATGAGAACATGCCAGTGGGATCGGTTCATAAAATATGCAAATACTCCACTTCCTGCAATTCCCATAAAAGTAAGAATCGCGGCAAGTGAGCGACGACGAGAACTGAGCGCCACCCCACTCCTTTTTTCATTCCAGCGGAACTGAATGCCAAGGATCAGGCTCATCAGAAGTCCTAGGATAAAGATCCAGTGTATTCCGAGGCTTCGTGTGATGATCGATGTATATCCGACGCGACTGACGGCTAAAATATAGGATGTGATCGCACTATAGTCTGGAAGATGGCCTGAGCGTAGAAATGAATTTCCTAAATAGATCCCGACCGCGGTGGTTACACCTGCTATAATCGCAATTCCTGTTTTCTTAGGTTGGTGAGAAAAAGTAAGGAGTACAAAAATACAACCCACCATCGCCGGAAACCCAAAATCGAGCGTATTAATCGCAGAAAGAGCAGAAATTCCAGCACAGATATATTCACGCCGAAACGAAGCGGGACCTGTCACTGTCCTTAGCGTCAAATAGGCGACTAACCAAAACCCAAAATAACGAAGTGGGCCCATTGGAAAATAAGTAAACGTTAGGTAGCGGGAGTCACCATTTAGCTCGATTGGATAAAACGCAATCCCAAGCCAAGAGATAAAGAGGAGAAGTGCTACCTCGGGTCGACTTGTAACTTTTTTTAAAATTATAAAAACCAAACCAAGAACACTTGCGGAAAGTACTAAGAGTGATGCGGTATAAGTCGTAATACTCAGGCCGAATACATGAAAAATCGGGCTGAGTAAATAAGGCAAAAACTGTTGGTACTGCGAAAAATAATCGACAGCTAAAGTGTGTCCATTCACAACCGCCGCAAATTCATCGAACGTAAATGGAAGATGGGTCCCTGTACCGACTGCACTTCCTAAATAGTTTCCTTCGGTGACGATACACACCATCAGTTCAAGGAGTGAAACTCCGAGAGCAATCACCACAGTTTTTTTTACAGAAAAAACTGCTGATTTTAAAACCCAGTAAGTGATGGCGAGAGCTGCCACGAATGCGAGGACCGAGTATCCAAGCGTGTCACTTTTGGTCATGAAAAATGCATGAACGACTGCTTCCTGATAAATCAGGTTAATGACGAGAAACAATGGAAGAGCGACACTCGTCATTACGAGAAAAGGTCGAGCCCATTTTTTCCAGTGATTTTTCACGCTGACTCCAGCCAAAAATAAAAACGGCCAGAATAGGAGAAGAAGAATATACCGCAGCTGCTGTTCGGGCTTCGGGGTGAGCTCAGCTTGAAATAGCGCTAGGACTTCTGAGGTGTTCGGTTGAACGCTAAAAAGAATAAAAATTTTAGCAATGAGGTAGGAACTGAGGACTGCTATCACCGCTACGGGCAATCCCACTATCCAAAGATCAGTCGCCCGAACCTGGCGTATTCGTGGAAGCCTCCAAAAGGATTCGCGCACCCTGTCACCTTATTGAAACAGTCACTCACACACAAGTAAAAATCTAGAAAAGTCCTCTATCCAATCATCAAAATTAACGACATTATAGAACCCAAATGAAGCCCGACCTTTCACCCAATACCTTACGTAAGCTCGTTCTTGAAATGGCTTACTTCGGTAAAACCGTGCACATCCCGTGTGCGTTCTCCGTCGTCGAAATCGTGAGTTCGCTTTATTCGAAATTTCTTCGGTATGATGCGAAGAACCCGCGCTCCGAAGATCGCGACTACCTCGTACTCTCGAAGGGGCATGGTGTGATGGCGCTCTACGCGGCCTTCCACCAGATCGGGTGGCTGCCTCGGGAAGCGATTGAAAAATATTTTTCAGACGGCTCCCTTCTTCATGGATTAAGTGAAGCCCATATCCCTGGGCTCGAAGTGACTTCAGGTTCTCTCGGCCACGGACTTCCTATCGCGACCGGTGTTGCTCTCGGATTTAAGCGAGAGGCCGCAAAATCGGGTAAAGCCCCTAAACGAGTGTTCTGCATCGTCGGAGACGGTGAGATGAACGAAGGATCGATGTGGGAAGCGATGCTTTTCGCAAGCCACCATAAACTCGATAATTTAACCGTCATCGTCGATGCGAATGGTTTCCAGGCGATGGGAAAAATCGAGGATATTCTCGGCATGGAACCGTTCGTAGAAAAATTTCGTGCGTTCGGATTCGATGCGGTCGAATGTGACGGGCATTCGCTTGAGGCTCTCGGTCGTGAATTCGAAAAATCAGTGGGGCCATCGACGAATGGAAAACCTCGCGCGATTATTGCCCGTACCGTAAAAGGTAAAGGTGTTTCGTTTATGGAAAACGATAATACCTGGCACTATACTCGACTCGATGAGCAGAAGTTTACCCGCGCTATTGCCGAGGTTTCGAAGTAGTTATGCGTGAAAAACTTTCCTCCCTCATTACTGAATACGCCGTAAATAATCCTAAAGTGGTGATTCTTTCGGGCGATCACGGGTATGCGCTTTTCGACTCTGTTAGGAAAGCGGCGCCAGACCAGTTCATAAACGCAGGTGTTGCGGAGCAGGGAATGATCGGAATTGCGGCGGGGCTCGCTCGCACGGGGTTTTTACCTATCGTTTACGGTTTATCGGCTTTTTTACCGATTCGGGTTTTAGAGCAGATAAAACTCGATCTCTGCATTTCGAAACTTCCCGTACTTTTACTCGGCGATGGTGCCGGACTCGTATATTCGACGCTGGGCTCTTCCCACCAGTGTGGAGAAGACGTCGCAGCACTTCGGCCGATGCCGGGGATCACGATCTATTCTCCAGCAGACGCTTTCGAACTCGAAACTTGCTTTAAAAAAGCGATGACAAGCCCTACGGGACCTACCTATCTTCGAATCGGGAAGAGTGACCGAAAACCTGTTCATACGAAGCTACCTGCGAATGATGAATTTAGTTTCACGAAAAAAAATAGCTCTAAGACGCTCCTTCTGGGTACAGGGTCTATGTCGAGCACCGCGCTCGAAATTGCGACGAATCTGAAGCTCGACTCAGCGAGTGTAATGCGAATTAAGTCGTTTCCGAAGAATCTGATTTCGGAACTGAGTGCTTACGAAAAAGTATTCGTAATCGAGGAACACCATCGTTCAGGCGGCCTTTTTTCTTCGGTTGCGGAAGAACTCTGTGAGTCGGGAATTAAAAATGCGCCTCGGCTTTTTTCCGTCTCTCTAAAAGATCAGTTCGCAGAACACTGCGGGAGTCACGATTACGCTCTATCCGAGCATGGACTGACTAATGCTCAGATCGAGAAGCTCATTGAGAGCCGGATTTAAATCAGATCATTTTCGATTCATTAAATCGACCAAAAATTTTTCGTAGGGCCATGCCTCGATTTCATCGCCGAGCGATTGAATTTCTGTTCCTTGATATATTATTCTCGCAATAACTGGCTTTTTTGAAATCGCTTTAAATGCGCTAAGTCCATCTGCCATTTCCTTTTTTATATTTCGACCATACTTAAATTCGAGCGCAAGAAGATGATCGCCCTGATCGACAACAAGATCGACTTCTTGCTTAAGGTCATTTCGATAATAATAAAAATCCCAATCTTTATTATAGTAATTAGAAAACGCAATCATCTGTAATGACATCCATTGCTCAAAAAGATGTCCTTTTTGTAAATCTGAAAATACATTCGTATGTTGCTTCAGTATGGCATTACGAACACCCATGTCGAAAAAAATGAATTTTTCCTTTTGAGCGGCCTTACGTTTACCTTCGGTATGTGTATATCCCCTTAATCTATGCACAATCAGTGTCTCGACGAGAAGATCGAAATATCGTCTCAGCGTTTCTTTAGGGATTTCGCTATCTGACGCCAATTTCGAGTAATTTATGATTTGTCCTGAGGATTCCGCTGCGAGGTTTAGAAACCGCGAGAAGTTAGATATATTTCTTATCAGAGCCTCGGCCTGTATTTCTTCACGCAAGTAGGTATCGATGTAGTTTTTCAAAAGCTGCGGGCCATAACTCTCTAAATACACTTCTGGAAGAGTTCCGAGTGTAAGTACCTTTTCTAGATTCCACTGGCTCATCAGCTCCCAATAGGTAAGGGGGTGCATCCGATATGAAAAAATTCGTCCTGGTAGAAGATTTGCTTTTCCTCTGGAAAGCTTGCGTGCGGAAGATCCGGTCATTAAAAAGATCCACCCCTTTTTTTCATCAACGAGGGACTGAACCGTATTTAATATCGATGGGAGGCGCTGAATTTCATCGATAAAAATTCGACTCGCTCGCGGGAGTGCCGCGACTAAACGCCGGATTAACCCGGGGTCGTTTAAATGTTCGCGGAAAATAGATTCATCTGAGAGCTGAATACTGAGGGTCGGTTTTAAATGATTAAGGAGCGTACTTTTCCCCACCTGCCTGGGTCCGAGGACTAGTATACTTTTTTCGTACTTTTTAAGACTCTGATCAAGTTCATGATATAAAAGACGATTTACCATAATATCTACTTTAGCCCACACTGTGGGTCAAAATCAACCTATTTGACCCACAGTGTGGGCTAAAGTGTAAATTAGCTAAAAAAATATGCATTTTATGGAACATATTCCATATTTCGGACCGGAATATGGGGCGTACTCCATAAAATATTTTCAGCGAACTCAACTCCTTGATTTCCCCTTCTATTAATCCCGAAGTGGCGACAGAATAAATACTTAATGAACCCAACCATCAGCATCGTTACACCGTGCTTTAACGAAGAAGGAAATGTCGAAGCCCTTTACGAGAAGGTGAAGCAGACTTTCGCGACTATCCCAGACACGAGTTACGAGCATATTTTCATCGATAACTGCTCGAAGGACCGAACACCGGAACTCCTCCGTGGGTTGGCCACTAAAGATAAAAGGGTAAAAGTTATTTTTAATACCCGAAACTTCGGGCACATCAGATCACCCTTTTACGGACTTCTCCAAGCTACGGGTGATGCGGTTATTCTCCTCGTTGCTGATCTCCAAGATCCGCCCGAAATGATTCTCGACTTCATCCGAGAATGGAAAAAGGGTTTTAAAGTCGTTCTCGGCGTGAAGACCTCGAGTGAAGAAGCGTCGCTCATGTTCTTTATTCGTAAGGCCTATTATGATTTCGTTACTCGGGTTTCTGATACCGAACTTACGAAGAATAATACGGGCTTCGGACTCTATGACCGTGTCGTGATCGAAGAACTTCGAAAAATTGGGGATTCTTACCCCTATTTCCGAGGACTGATTTCGGAACTGGGTTACCCCTCATCTCATATCGAGTATCGTCAACCCGCGCGAAAACGTGGGGTCACGAGTAATAATTTTTACCGCCTTTACGATATCGCAATGTTAGGAATCACGAGCCATTCGAAGGTCCCACTCCGTATCGCGACGATCGCAGGATTCGGGATGTCGCTATTAGGCTTCGTAATGGCATTTCTCTACCTCATCGCGAAACTCATTTTCTGGAACCAGTTCCAGCTCGGTCTCGCTCCACTCCTCATCGGGATTTTTCTTTTTGCCGCGGTTCAGCTCTTTTTTATCGGCATCCTCGGAGAGTATATCGGTGCGATCCATACCCAGGTGCTGAAACGCCCGCTCGTTATTGAGAAAGAGCGGATTGGATTTTAGGTGCACTTACGCGCAATGAAAAATATTCGCGAATCTGAAATTATTGCGCCATTTATTTGCGTAATTTTAACTATTTTTTTTCACTTTCAACTTATTCCTTATGGATTCGAATGGACTCATGGTGATCATGCAACAGCACCGCTAACAACAGATGAATTCTTAAATGGTAATATCACTGCATTCCTTTTTAGAATGGACTACGCTGGAACGACTCTCCAGCCCTTGCGAGTCCTTTGGTATAAGGTTTGGACTCTATTTGATTTAACTCAGTTCGCACGCATAAATGCACACAGTGCATTTAGTTATGTATTTTGCCCCGTACTGATGAGTCTCTCGAGTTACTATCTAATTCGCTCTTATGTTTCTAAAAATGCAGCATTATTCGTTGGCATTATCATGGCAGTGGGGCTTGATTTTCTGTCTTCTCAGTCAGGAAATGATGCCTATTTCGCATATCTCACTTTAAGTTCTGCGCTTCTAGTATGGAAGAGAAATGAAGATAACCCATTTTGGAATCTTCGACTTTCACGCCTCTTTATTGTGGGTATCATCAGCGGATTAGCGGCATATACTTCACGAATTTCTCTACTTTATGTTTTAATTTTATTTCTGCCTTGGGGTGTGTTCACGAAAGCGATTCAAGATACTTTTAGCGTAAAAAAATCGCGTAATAAAATTGAACGCTTTGGATGGTATCTTTTCATTTTTTTTATCGCCCTCTGGCTCTACCTCGAAATTTTCGGGACTAATCTCGGTACTCTCGCTGGTAGATCGATTAAAATTCATGCTCAACCAAATTTTAATATCGCGATTATAGTTTTTACACTGCTTGCTTCCTCTGTGCATCGATCCTGGCTACAGTCCCATTTTAGAATTTTATTTATAAGATCGATTTGTCTTGGGTGTGGTTTACTGGTCGGGTTATTGCCAGAAATTATTCACTCGATATCTGCTGGAAAATTATCGAGTGGGGGAAGTGGGTCATTTGCATCGCTAGCAGATGGTTTTAAAGCGTTCGGATTAGTTCCAGGTGCATTACGCGAAATTATTTCAGCGTCTCCTCCTGCGAGGGACGATTTTGGAATCATTTCCCAAGGTTCTACTTTACTTCTATGTGCCGCCCTTTATGCATTATTTCGGGCTTATAAAAATGACCCAAAACGATATCAACCCATTCTGCTTCTAATAGGATTATCGGTTTTTTCCTTTTGCCGAATTTATACTTATACTTTTGCAAATACACGCTATCTATTACCCATTCTACCCGCTCTTTGGGTTGCTCTTGGAACTTTCTGGGAATACGCGATTCATCGAGGAAAATCCGCGATTATCATTCTAGTTCTAATCTCTGGATTTCACTCCATGCATCAGCTGAGAACTCGAATTGAAAAAATCGAAGACGTAAAGAGTCATCCTGCGCTGACACAGGGGCTAGAAATTATTGATCGTTTTAAAAGTGAAGATATAACCCTCGTCTTATCCGATGATTATTGGAAGGCTACAAATAGCCTTACATGGTTAGCCGATTGGAATATCATTTTTCACCCCTCGAGTGGTGCGGGGCTAAAAACAACTGAAGGCGAAAATCGACTGAAAAATGCGAGAACTATTGGGATACTAAAAACGGGTGGCGACCTTATTCTTGATTTAGGTCCCGAGTGGACTCTAAAAGAGATAACCACCGTGGGTCCCTATCGGCTTGGAACGGCTACGAAAACTCCTTAACTAAAAAATATATGTCCCTAAAAAAAATCATTTTCCTCATTAGTGTTTTCATCGCTCTCCTTCTACCTGCGGCTGATCTCTTAAAAAATCAGAACCCTTGGAGCTGTTTTAATTTCACACTCGATGAGTCTTTTTTTGCACAGGCATCCCAGAACTGGTCGGAAGGAAAAGGCTACCGGATGTCTGATTCGCCACCCTTCGATCCGAACATTACAGCCGGAGTTCCTATGGCGTGGGGAACGACGGCCGTGAGCCGCATTGCGAACGAAGACATAGCGCATTCAGGACGAATGTTTATTTATTTTTGTTTCTTTGCACTTCTCGTAACCCTTGCTCGAACGAGTTACGAGCGAGATCGAAATTGGTTAGCCGTACCTTTGGGAGTCTGGATCTTTACTTATGGACTCTCTAAAATTCCATTCGGGGGATACTTTGTCTTCGGTTTTCTCGGAGAAGGTCTCGCATTTTTCATAGGCGCACTTTTATACCGTATCCTCGATAAGAAAATGTTTCTAATCGCTGGCGTGCTCTCTGTTTTTATCTTCATTATTAAGCCTACTTTTCTTTTTCTCATTCCTGCTGTCGGACTCACCGCAGTCCTAGTATCGATGCGCTCTGCTATTTTTGCGGGATTAGGTATCGGGGTTACACTGCTCGCGAATACCTTCTGGATCGCAAGCGAACGCGGAGAAACCGTATTAGGGTATCTCGATGGATTTTTAAAAGCATCGACTCGAATCGCTCAGGACACGGCGCCTGGAACACTACTCGCCTATTATTCGGGAAAAGAAATGATTCCACTCTTCCTTTCAGGGCTCTTTCTCTTTATCGGAGGGGCCGGATTTTTATTTCGAAGACGAAAAGCGCCAACCTCCCAAATCACCGCCTTTCTTTTTTTCATCATCTCGGTCGCCTATTTTCTGATCTTGGGAAAAACACCTGTCGGTAAACAATGGAGCGCTATCCTCGTCTTCACATTAATCGGCTTTGCGCCCTACTGGGGTGCACTCATCGCCCGAAGGTTTGCGGGATGGTTTCCTAAAGAAACTCTCGCCACTGCCACCATCGCGATTATGGCAACATGGACACTCGCCGTTTCGCAAAATGCCCACCATGAGTTTAAAAGAAAAAAAGAAACCGACTGTCCATCAAAAGAACAGTCGGCTATTAATCGCGAACTGAGAACCCTCACAGAACAGGGGAAGGCGACAGCTGAAAACACCCAAGTTCTTCGTGAATTTTATCCCTACACGATGATGATCTATAAGGCGGGATTTAATCCTCCTTACATCGAAAAACGTTCGGAAATAAAAGAAAAATCACTGAAGTGGCTCGTTGGAGAAACTAAACTTCTCTACCCAGAACCTAAAGGTTGTGAAAATTACTGGCGAGGGTCTACTTTTTCGATGCTGAAATGCCAGTAGTGGCGCCTAACGAAATTTTTTTATGGCCCACTGACTCCCACTGAAACGCACTTCGACAGATTTCGAAGATATCGTCATACCGGGGTTTCCACTCCGTTAGTGTGCGAAGTCGGGTGGAGTCAGAAAAAATACTTTTCAAATCTCCCGCTCGCCTAGGACCGGTTTCCGTATGAATTTTTTTACCCGCTACTTTTTCCATCGTCGAAATAATCTCTCGAACAGAATAAGACTTTCCATATCCACAGTTAAAAACTGTAGATGAGCCACCGGCCTCTAAGTATTTTAAAACCCTATAGTGGGCGTCGACGAGATCGACGACGTGGATATAATCCCGTTCGCAAGTCCCATCCTTCGTCGAATAATCATCGCCATGAATAGTGATTTTAGAATCATCGTGTGCTGCCTGGGCCGCTACAGTGACGAGCGCTTTTACCTTAGAATTCGATACCCCAAGCGACCCATCAGGTTCTGCTCCGGCTACATTAAAATAGCGGAGGGATGCGAACCGCATTTTACCCGATTTCGAAATATCTTCTAAACATCGCTCCGAAAAATACTTACTCCACCCGTACGGACTTTCGGGAAGTACGGGAGTGGACTCATTCACACCGGATGCAGAAATTTCACGAGGAGTCCCGTAAAGAGCACAGGTCGAAGAAAAGATGAAGTTCTGAACTGCAAGCTCTAAACACGGCTCGATTAGAGTAATCGTCTTCGCTGTGTTCTCGGTATAATAAAGGCCTGGTTTTTTTACAGACTCCTCGACCGAAGTTTTCGCTGCGAAATGAATGACAGAATCGAATCCGGTCTCGCGGTGAATTTTCGCGACGAGGGATAGATCCGAAAAATCTCCCTCATAAAGGGGGACATCAGATGGAACCGCCCAGCGGTTACCCGTCGAAAAATCATCGAGTGCGATGACGGTTCGGCCCTGCTTAAGAAAAAATCGCAGAGCATGCGATCCGATATACCCAGCCGCTCCCGTAATCAGAATCGGTTTCGACATTTAGCGAAAAACTCCCTCTGCGAGAGCCCAGTCGTAAGTACTCTTAATTCCGTCCGCGAGACTGATCGACGGTTTCCACCCGAGCTCACGTAGCCTGCCTGAATCTAAAAACTTCCGGGGCGTGCCATCGGGTTTCGTCGAATCGAAAACGATTTTACCTTTAAATCCTAAAACTTCACCGATCACGCGCGCTAGACCCTCGATCGTAATTTCTGTTCCCGAGCCTACATTAATTGTGGTCTCGCCAGAATATTTCTCCATAACCGTCACTAACCCATCCGCGAGATCATCGACGTGGAGAAATTCCCGAAGGGGCTTACCCGTTCCCCAGAGAACGACTTCGCTTTTTCCGAGAGACTTCGCATCGTGAAACTTACGAAGAAGAGCAGGAAGAACGTGAGAAGAATTTAGGTCGAAATTATCATTCGGCCCATAAAGGTTTGTTGGCATTGCGGAGATAAAATCTTTTCCGTACTGGCGATGGTACATCGAACAGAGCTTTAGGCCTGCGATCTTAGCGACGGCGTAACCTTCGTTCGTCGGTTCGAGTGGGGACGCTAAAAGTTCCGATTCATGAATCGGTTGTTTTGCGAACTTCGGATAAATGCAGGAGCTTCCTAAAAAGAGGAGCTTACGCGTGGAGTTTTCAGCAGCGGCGTGGATTACATTCGCTGCCACCATTAAATTCTCGTAAAGAAAGTCAGCCTGAAGAGTGGAGTTCGCGTGAATTCCCCCCACCTTACCTGCCGCGTGGATAACGTAATCGGGTTTCTCACTTGAAAAGAAAGTGTGAACCGCGGATTGATTTAAAAGATCAAGCTCGGCACGACCCCGAAGAACTAAATTCGAGTATCCGAGAGCCTGAAGCCTTCGAACAACCGCAGAACCAACGAGTCCACGATGCCCTGCGATAAAAATCTTAGCGTTTTTTTCCACAGAATCCTTCATATAGAGAAAAGAGCGTGAATAAAACGACTAAAACACCCATAACGGGTAGGTTCGCCCGCGCTACGGCGTCAGCGCCACCCGAAGATACCGCCGACGCATAAATCCAGGCACTCACCCCAGCCCAAGGCACATAGACGAAATAAACTAACCGAGATAACGACCTGCGTATCGTCATCCAGCCCCCCCAGAAAAGGGTCGAAGCGAATACTGCGCTCGCAGGAAGAATAAACCTAAGCCATCCGAGCATTCGGCTTTGGTCGACTGCGGTCCAGCGTCCACGTGAAAAGAGTTCTAAAATCCAGGGAGCAGAAAGATAAAAAATCCAGGCTTGAAGACCGCAGAAAGCAAGGAGTCCTACCGACAGGAGAACGAGTCTGCGCCCCTCATGCTCCGTGCGCCCTCGCCCTAATACGACGTTATGGAAGTTCGAGACCGCATAAGGAATGGCGAGCGTAAAATTAGAAAGTTTCAAAACAACGCTGTAGATTCCGATTTCCGCTGCGGGAAGCCTAAACCATCCTAAGAAAAATAAGTCGAGGGTTTGGACCCATCCCATGATGACGCCGCTGATGTGGTTTCCAAGTGAAAAACCCAGAAACGCATTTCGATTCACTCGAACGAATTCTGAAAAATTAAAGTGAGGGGATAATACTCCTAAAAAGTGGCGTTCGACCCATCGACGCGAAAACCAGCTCGTGAGGATGAGGGTTAAGACCGAGGTCACTCCTAAAAGAGGAAATGAGCCCGGAAAAAATATTAAGATCGGCAGGAGTAGAACTAAATAAAGCCCACGCTGAAAAAGTGTGACGAGGTTTAATACTTTTAGATCAAGACTCAGACGTAAAAATTCTCGGTCCGGGCCAGAGACCTGGGGAATAAGAGGGAGTGAAAAAGCCCAGACGAGAGCTGAAAATCGATCGCTAAAGGAATAATCAGATCCGGGCAGACTCGAAGTGATCGCAGCTATGACGGCAGAGAGTAAAATGGCCGCGAAGGCTTTAAAATAAGCAAATCGTCTAAAGTACCTAAGCCGAGAGAGCATCGCAGCCGGTCCCTCTTCCATCCATTTTCCAAAATCGCGATATAAAGCGGTTTCGGGAGAGATAAAGAAAAAAAGCATCGGGGCGACGTAAGCCTGGGATATTGCGAGCTGGGAAAAAACCTCAGTGGGCACGCACCAGAGAATGATGAGCGTAGCGGCAGCATCGAGTCCACGAGTGAGCCCATGCTCTAAAATATTCCACGCTCCGTGAGAGATCCACTTTTTCAAGACCGCACCACTTTCTGATAAAACGCGTGATGGAGACGCGCGATTTTTTCAGGTGTTACACTATCCGCATAAATTTTTGCGCATTCACGAAGTTTCTCGATTCGTGAAGCATCGTTCATTAATTTTTTAATCTCAGCTGCGAGTGATTCCGTTGAATTCGATTTAAAAAAAGTAATACTCCCAGGAACTCTTTCATCGATCTCGCAGTTTAATGGAAGATCCGAAGCAAGCACTGCAGATCCAAATCCTAGAGCGGTAGCGAGAGAACCCGAACCACTTGTTTCTCGGAAAGGCGCAAGTACGATCCCAGCACGAGAAAAAAATCCGCCTACTTCCTCGGATTTCACATACCCCGTAATCTCGATTTTATCTTTAAGCCCAAGCCTCGAAATTTCATGAATGCAGGAATCGTAATACCACTGGTCTTCCTCTCGGCGTACTCCTCCCGCTAGGACTAATTTCGGTGCATCCTGACCCAGTATTGCCCATGCACGAATCGCAATATCCTGCCCTTTTTCTGGGGAAAAATATCCGAAGAGTAAAACAGAGGAGTCGCGTGAAACCGAAGAAACCCCGATCGAAACCTTCGGGACAAAATGCGGAATGACTTCGACCATTCGACATCCCGAACTTAGCACGGTCTCGAGCTGGTGTTTAGAATGGACGATCACTCCATCGAACTGTCCCCACGTGCCTTGGATCCACGATCTCCGAGAAAAAGGGAGAACTACCCCATTTAAAAATCGGTAAATAAGAGCTCGAATCCCACGACCCGAAGTCGAATACTTCCAGTCTTTTCCTAAAACTGTGTGCGAAGTCACGATCCATTTTTTAGACGGGTTCGCCTTTTTCATCCGCTTCATCCATTTAGGGAAAATGTAAAAACCTGGAAGCTTAGAACCAAAAAGTCCGAACTCGTGTTGGATGTGAACGAGTTTTTCTGCCGCGTTTTCGATTTCACGCCACTCCGGAAGATTAAACACAACACGGCACTCCTCACCCATTTCGGGAGCGAGCACATCAGCGTAGTTACGAATTCCTCCGGCAGTTTCAGGTACGATCCAGAGCGATTTCATTTTCGTTTAAAGCTTTCGACGGCATCTAATGAAATCCGAGCCACATCACGCCAGCGCGGGAGAAGCGCTCGATTCGCTTCGCTCCGGATTCTACGCGCATCCTGATTTTTAAAATCTCCTTCAGTTTTTTTCATCACTCGGAGCATATCATCCGGTCGCGATGATTCTAAAATTTCCAAGCCCTGAACCCCGGGTGGAAAAATCGGTGCAGCCCCCACTCGGGTCGAGACGACATTTAAGCCCAGAGACAAGGCTTCAAGTACGACAAGCGAGTTTCCTTCGTAGCGAGATGGAACTAAAAGGCCATGCGACTCCCGCATAAGAGTTCTGATCTGTTCGGGACCCAGGCGTCCTGTTTGAATGACTTCTTTTATTCCTTCGAAACCCGTTCCTGGGGCCGCGACGAGCTGTATGTCCTTCGACTTAGAAATTAATTCCCTTACTCGGTCTGCCCCTTTCACGACGTCATCTCCCCGGCCGATATAAAGCCAAAACGGGCGCGTTCGGTCTAGACGCGATAAAGATGCGGGCATATCGGCTCGCGCTTCACTCGCACTAGGGTCACTTGCTTCACTCGCAGAGTCCCATCCATTTCCACAGACCGCATGAGATTTCCCGATCGCCCGAGCAAGTTTATAAAGAGAAAGCCCGGGATGGACCGAAAGGGTTACATCGGAGCGAAGTACTCCTTCGATTTCTTTTTTTTCGGCGAGATACCCCCCCGGCCAAATCCATTCGCCGCACGCAGCCATTCGACCGAAGGTTGTCCCATGAAGAGTATGCACAGAAACGGCGCGAGAATGGGACGAAGTGAATCCACTTCCATGGGTATGGATCACATCCCATTCGTCGCTCCTAAGATCGGAATCTTTAGAAGAAAATTCGACTAAAATTCCGAGTGCCTTAAGTTCGCGAGCCAGTGACCGAGCGTGGGTTTCCACGCCGCCCAGACCGGTTTCTAAGTTAATTTTAGACCACTGGAGCCATTTCATGTTTCGAATTCATACCCCATTAGAAGTTTAGGATTACCCCGTTCGAGTTGGCTAATGGTTCGGCGATCAACGCCCACGCGGGAAGCAAGCACCACTACAGTCTAAAGCAAACAATGTACTCTCTGATGTACAAATTCAACGCACATTGATCATTATAGCGTACATCGCGATACGCGGTGTCATGCCGAAGCAGGCGATTTCCAGCCGCCTCTGATATAAACGTTAAGTAATGGGAAATTCCCTCACCCTCACCCTAGCCATTCCGACCCTCGGTCGATTCGAAGAAGTCCGCGACACGATCGAAGGAATTCTAGCGGGTACGAGGCTGCCCGATGAAATTTTAGTATCTGACCAGAACTCCCCACCCCTCCCTGAACTCGATACCTACTTAAAGTCACGATCTCCACTCATTCGCCATCTCCGTACCGAACCGAAAGGTGTTGTCTTTAATATGAATCGACTGCTCCAGGAGGCGAAGTCCGATGTGATTCTCTACATCGATGATGATGTCGTTCCGTCCCCCAGACTCGTCGAAGCGCACTTAAAGAATTACGCCGATAAAATGATCGCCGGGGTCGCTGGAAGAGTCGAACAGCCTACGGGGGATCTCCCGCCCGAAAGGGTACGCGCAGTCGGAAAATTTAACCGATGGACCGGCGGAATGCTATTTCGGTTTAACGGCCTGATTCGCCAAACTTGCGTTTTCGCCCAAGGCGCGAATATGTCTTTCGATCGAAAAAAACTTCTCCACATCGATGGTTTCGATGAAGGGTTCGGGGGGAATGGATACTACTTCGAGAGTGATGCGACTCTACGATTATCAAAAGAGTTTCCTAACGGTATCGTCTTCGATCCGGAAGCGTCCCTAAAACACCTCGCGGCGCCGAGAGGTGGAGCGCGAGTTCATGACCGAGCCTTACACCATTCATTCGTCATGCGAAATTCGGTGCGGTTCTTCCA
The DNA here is from genome assembly GCA_041752095.1 of Bdellovibrionia bacterium. Lineage (GTDB taxonomy): Bacteria > Bdellovibrionota > UBA1018 > UBA1018 > UBA1018 > JACMQW01. The sequence continues at coordinate 10,867 of JBGSHQ010000133.1, read as the reverse complement.
TCGGCACTGTCCGAGGCTGGTTTTTACTGCACTCATAGGAAAACTATTCATTTATACTTTAATAAAAGCGGTTTTCAGACGGTCGCCAAATATTGCCATCCTCGGAACGAAAGCCCTGATACTGGAATTGAGTGAAAAGCCCTACTTCTTGCCTCGCACGAATAACTCGAAGTAAAGTAAAATCAAATGGACAGTCATTACGAAAAAGAGAGTAAATTCGGCTGGGTTACCGCTACAATTGTTATCGTTTTCGTGGTGACACTTCAGGCGTATTTAGCATCAAAACTAAGTTTTTGGGCAGATGAAATCTCAGCTATTGCTCCTGCTTTTAGTCCCTGGCACGGAGAGAAAAATTTTTGGTGGCAAATCAGGCAGTATGTTGCGAATCCACCTGGAGAAAACTTGGTACTGCGACTCCTCTATAAGTGCGGAAGTCTCCGCTGGCTTCTCGAAAGTTCTCCCGAGTTATTTTGGCGTTTGCCCTATATTCTTGTTTATGCGGCTTCTGCGATAGCGACTTATTTTTATGCAGAAAAATGGAGTCGTTCTACCCTTGTTGGCTCATTCATTCTTTGTCTTTTTATTTCTGCACCCGGTCCATTTAATTGGGCTACTGAAACTCGATTTTACTCTTGGGCCATATTTTTCATGACGCTCGCCACCTGGGAGGGATTATTTTTCATCAAGAGTAACTTTTCTCAAAAAAACTTCATTCGCGTTTCTGCCGTCACAACTCTAGGTTTACTTTTTCATATCTCGCTCGTACTGATAGCTTACCTCTTACTAATTTATTCAGTTTCGATTATCTTGAATAAAATTCTCGAATGGAAAAAAAGATCCCACTTCCGGGTTGGAATCGAAGCATTTAAGCTCCTAAAAGATATCAGCCCCGGGGTCATTCCTTACCTATTTTATATTTTCGAGTGCCGCTATGTCCTATGGATTCCAGATGGATCGAAATGGAAGGTACTCGGAAAAACCATACTCGAAGTACCAGAAACGCTTACGAAACAAGTTTCGCTTTTACTTCCTTTTGGGACTACAGGTGGATGGATCATTCTTTCGATTTTACTGGTCGCACTTTTAGGTCTCTGTACTAGGACACTATTTATTCGAGATCGAGTCGTCTCGCATTCTGCGATATTTTTACTGTCCTTGGGATTTGGTGGCCCTTTCCTAATGCTTTTATCGACGAATGCGAATCATTTCGCTGTTATGGGAAGATACTTCCTTTTTTCCATCCCAGTGTTATTTGCAGCGGTAGCTTATGTTGTTAGTTATTCGACGCGAATTCGGTCCAGTCTTTTAAAAACTCCCTTCTTAATCAAATGTGCGTTCTCAATAGGTGTTCTTGCCTTTGGACTCATGCATTCCTTCGAAATGGCACGCTCTAACATAGAGGGTGGGAGTCCAGCCAAGATCAATTACGATTTCGTATCGTTTCGAAATTTTTATGAAAAGCTTCCTGATCGAGGAAAGCTGGTACTAGTCGGTGTGGGAGTGGGTGAACAACTACTCACGACCGATTCCGGTGACTGGATTGGCGGGTTGCATAGCTGGTATCTAGAAAAATTTTCCCCAATCTATTTGAACTCGAAAACCCTTCTAAGCGGAGAATACGTATCTCACGGTCGCACAAATGAAAGCCGAGACTATGTCATTTTTTCCCCTGTCGGCCACGAACCGAAGGTTCCAGGGATGGACTGGTCTAAGCTAAGGTGTCATTCGTTTTCATGGAATAAGTATCGGTTTTGTCGGTAGAGTATTGATATAAATGAATAAAAAAACCCAAATTAACATAAAACATGTATGTGAATATAAATGACTCTACCGACACTTGAGCAAAAAAAGGCTCATGAAATTTTCTACACATCAGATGCTCATGAACGGTTTAATTACCACTTCACTAAAGATCCTCTCACACGATTTCTTCGCGATAGACGACTAAATATCAGCTTAAAGATTTTAGAAAAAAGCTTCGGAAACGATCTCAGAAAATTTAAAATACTTTCCGTATGTGGAGGGGTTGGTGGAGAAGGAGCCTTTTTTTTACGCAACGGCTTCGGGAACATAACGGTAAGCGACATTTCAATAAATGCATTAAATATAGCCAAAAAAATTGAAACCCGTTTGATTACTTTAAACTTAGACGCTGAGTCTATGGATATCCCTGATAGTAGTTTCGACATAGTAATCGTCCATGACGGACTTCACCATCTCACACGACCGGCTCTAGGATTAACCGAGATGTTGCGAGTCGCTAAGCGTGCTGCAATTATTATCGAACCTTATAATGGTATCGTTGGGAACTGGTTCGGTTCTGAGTGGGAAAAAACAGAGGATGCAACGAACTATGTGTACCGCTGGGATAAAAAGATGATCGAACAAACTGTTAAAAGCTTTCTCCTTAGAGACTTTAAAAAAATATATGTGAATCGCATCTGGGACCATAATTATTTAATTTATAAAATAACGATTCTTTTTCCAAAAATCATACGTCTTTCTGTCGCTAAAATGATTTACACAGTTCTGACACCCTTTAATTTTTTAGGAAATAATATGATCGCCGTAATTCTAAAATGAACTCCGTTTTTTTTGAACGATTACTAACCTTAGCGCTTTGTATTCAGCTCGTTTTAACTTTTTTCTGCCCCCCTATTCCTTTTGGAGATCGACTCGTATTTGCTTCAGATCTATGGCTTTGTGTGTGGGCATTATATTTCGGATACAGATTATTCATTGGTTCGTCTAAGAACGAGCAGAAGCGCGATCTTAAAATTTTTTCTGGGGTATTTTTTGTTTTTTTTATCGTCTTCATTCACGGATTTAATCGCCCGAGCATGCATGATGCATTTTCAAAATATCTCGAAACTCCCAAAGATGATTTATTCATATTTTCCAAAGAAGGAATCGTCACTTTTCGTTTTTTCACATGGATTATTGCAGCGTACGTTGTTTACAGATCTCGATTAAACGCCGTATTACTCATGCGAACACTTGCCGCTTGCTGCATCGGGGCTACGCTATCGATGATGATTGCGAAAATTTCTCCCAACATTAGAACGATCTTAGGTCATATCTATGGGTACGACCCAGATGCAATGCCGTGGGCTGATCGAATCTACGGCGTTTTCCGATCGCCGATCGAAGCTTCGGTTTCGCTAAGTTTAAGCTTGCTTATACTCTTTGATACTAGATGGGCTAAAAAAAACAGGCGGGCGTTTATTTATCTACTCGTCATTATCGGAATTTTTCTTTCTAAAACAATTACTGCATTTATCGCTGTTTTTTTGGCTTTATTGCTTGTTTTTTTAAGCACTATGGACCGTATGCGAAGTCGCTTTATGGTCGCATCCTGTTTACTTTTTTTTGTTACGGTATTATTTATTTTTAGAAATAATTTTTTTGTAGTCGCTAAATATGAAACGTTTATCTTTAGGTTTGGACTTTGGTCTGTATACTGGAACTTTTTAGTTTCGCGAATAGATCGCCTTATCTTCGGGATGGGGTTTCACCCTCATTTTTCTGATAATATTTACTTATTCATTTTCAGTCGGGGGGGCGTTCTTTTAACATCAGCGACGGCATTCTTACTCTGGAAGTCATGGATAACCCGCCGTCTTGAACTGCACCCAATACAGAACGCTATCCCGCTATTTTTTATTATTTCCGGTTTAACGGTGGATAGCCTTATTATTCGCCCTTCGGCAATGATTCTAGTTACAGTAGGAATGGTAGCACTTAGGTCCCGCCACTTCATAAACTCTCAGGAATAATCACCGACAAAATTCTAATACTTAATAAGCCCCTCGTCGGAAGAGAATTACCCAAATCGTTTTAAAAATGATTCGGATATCGAGACCGATGGACCAACGTTCGATATACTCGACGTCGATTTTAAGGACATCTTCGAAGTTTCGTATTTCGTTCCGACCACTGACTTGCCATAAGCCTGTGAGTCCGGGGCGAATACTGAGTCGCTTTCGGAAGTGAGTTTCATACTTTTTTACCTCGTCGGGTGTCGGAGGACGAGTTCCGACAACACTCATATCTCCACGCAAAATATTAAAAAACTGAGGAAGCTCATCTATGGATGTTCGTCGCATGAATGCACCGAATGGATAAACTCGAGGATCATTCTCAATTTTAAAGAGTGGTCCCTCCATTTGGTTTTTATCGGCGAGTTCCTGTTTTCGGGCTTCAGCATCAAGTGACATTGTCCTGAATTTATAGCACTTAAAACTTCTTCCGTTTTCGCCAACTCTCGGTTGCTTAAAAAGGATGGGACCTGGACTCTCGCGCTGGATTTTAAAGTAAATCCAAGGTGTTAGAACCAATGTGATCATTAACCCGATCACCGAAACACAGATATCCATCACTCGTTTAATGAACTCTTCAGTCGGGGTTCGAAGAGTAGTGTAAAAAGTGAGAAGGGGAATTTCTTCCATTTGGGTAAAAGCAATTTTCTGGCGTGTTAAATCAAAAAAAGCGAGTGAAACCCGTGTTGAAATTCCAAGCCTTTCGCAAAGAAACATCGGCTCTGTCAGTTCTTCCGAATTAAAACGATCGAGAGCAAAGACAACCTCATCGACTGTACGGCCACGAACGATCGACTCGAGTTCTGAAACTCGACCTAGTACAGGAACGCCATGTAGTGATTCAGAATCTTTATCACTGAATGAAAGAATACCAATCGGAACATATCCCCAGTGATTATTTCTTTTTAAGGAACGAATCACATGGTCAGCATTCGGTCCCGAACCCACGACAAGAAGCTGTCGGTAATTATATCCCCGCTTCCGGATCACCGTTAAAAGAATACGAACGCCTAGTTTTTCAACAAGAACGAGCGCGTAGTTAATAAGAAGAAAAAGCCCAAAGAAGTAACGTGAAGTCGTTTTAGCTTGAACTATAAAGACGAGGGTTCCTAAAATGAAAAACTCCATGATGCCCGCACGAATTACCATGAGTACGATATCAGTGATCGATTTCAGCCGGAGGGACTCATAAAAACGGTTCAGGGGATAAATGACTAAATGAAGAACTATACTCGCGCCTAAAAACCACGTGAGGCTTTCAATCGGATCGATGGCGCCTGGCTTTAAGTGGTAGGCGGCAAAAAAAGCGATGACGCAAACAAATAAATCGAGTCCACGAGCCGCTGCTTGAATCTGTTCATTTCTCTGCTTAAGCATCCTGTCCTACCATCCTAGGTTTAATTTCTATCGAAGTTTGATACTCTCGACAATGTGCTTCCTACCCCTCCTGTCGTACATATTTTAGGTTTGCCGATCTCGCGTCTGGGACTGGGTGAAGCCGTCTCGTTTTGCGCCAAACGAGCCGAGCTCCAAGAGGGGGGCTTTGTATGCTTCGCAAACGTTCATTCGGTGACCGAGGCCCAAGAAAACCCCTCTCTACACCGTGCTCTAGGAAAGGCCACGTTAGCCCTGGCCGACGGTACTCCGTTAGTGTGGCTAACAAAATTTGGTCCCCATCCCATTGCTTCTCGAGTTTGTGGACCCGATTTTATGGCCCGTTTCCTAAAAGAATTTCCGAACATTCAACACGGTTTTATTGGTGGTGCGCCGGGGCAAGCGGAGTCGCTCAAGCGAATATATTCCTTAAATGCGGATTGCTACAGCCCACCGATGCGACCATTTTCCGACAAAGGGGCAATTGAAGATTGGAATGCTTTTCAATCTCAACTTCCCGCAGGAGCACAACCCCAAGTGGTTTGGATCGGTCTAGGGGCTCCAAAACAGGAGCTCTGGATGGAAACTGTGAGTGGCACGGCGCCCAATACTCTTTTTTTCGGCGTTGGGGCTGCCTTTGATTTCCTTGCTCTAACGAAGGATCGAGCTCCAGCTTGGATGCAAAAGACGGGGCTAGAATGGTTTTATCGATTTTTGCAGGAGCCTAAGCGCCTATGGAAACGCTATCTCATTACTAATTCTAAATTCATCGCCTTTGTTTTGCGGGATAAATTTCGCTTAAAGGAATAAAAGAAATTATGACTCAGGCGTCGATCGTTATTCCCACATTTAATCATGCAAGACTTTTCAGTCGAGCGATCGATTCGGCACTGATACAAACCGTGCCCTGCGAGGTAGTAGTCTGTGATCAAGTTAGGAGTATTACTATTCAGGCGGGTGCCACTGGGAAAAGAAATGCTCTCATTGACGCATATGAGGTCGCTCGTGGGTATTACCTTAGATGGCCTAAAAGCATTCCAAAGCCCAGAATGGTTTTAGGACTTTATTCCTTTTTAAAATGGTGGCTTCGTTGCGGTCTATTAAATCACTTAAAAAGTGGTGTGTTCTTTATCGTGCGTCGCATTTACTTCCTTCAGGATCGTAATAAATCCAGAGTTTCCACGTTGTGAAAAATCTAGAAACAGAATGTCTATGCCCGGTATGCCAGAGTAAGACCCACCTCTTTCAATCGAAACTTTTCGACGACCGCCACGCATTTCCTGGATCTTTTAAAGTTTTTCGATGTGAGAGATGCGGACACGGCACGATCATCCCCTCTCCTGGGGAAGTCGAACTCGCGGAAATTTACACTCGTTATTATCCACGAAAGTCGCTCACTCCTGATTTCGTGCGCAGTCTCGCTCGCTATCGGGGCACGTTGATTCAGCAAATCGCAGTGTTCTTAAAAGGACTTGGAATTAACGCTCATTTTCATGCGAAGACGGGAGAGTCTGTACTCGACATCGGTTGTGGGGCAGGCGTATCTCTGCTGGAACTTGAAAACATAGGTGCGATTGCGTACGGAAGTGAATACGACCGGAATGTGGAACCGATTGCAAAAACTTTAAGTCTTAAGATTCACTTTGGGGATTTAAAAACATTACCTCTTCCAGACCATTCGCTCGATTGCATCACGCTAAGCCAAGTTCTGGAGCACGTGACCCATCCCGTAGAATTTTTAATTCAGATCCGTTCTAAACTGAAAAAAACTGGACGGGTAGTTATGGCTTTCCCTAATATAGACGGACTCAGTTGCCGACTTGCTGGTAGGACTTGGATAAATTGGCACGTGCCCTATCATCTTCATTTTTTCACGCGGGCAAGTCTCGAAAAAGTGCTAGCCGAAGCGGGATTTGAACTTCGCTCACTCAGAACAGTTACTCCAACAGAATGGTTTAAGCTGCAAATTATGGATTTACTGAACCCTCCAAAACCGGGCATTCCTAATCCCACTTGGAATCCTCAGGCGTCTCATTCATGGCAATTTTTATTTTTTCGTAAATTGTCCACTGCCACGGCATACCTATTTATTCCACTCCTGCGCCTTATCGATCTGTTCGGAATAGGTGATAGTTTCCTAATCGAAGTTTCACCGTTGAATGGGCAGTCGAGCAAAACCTTTTACCCTACGTAGTGTAAATACACCCGACGCATCTCGCTCAAGTAGTGGTAATATGCCTGGCCGAAAAGAGCTAAATATGGTCTGGCCCACTTGAAACGGAAGCCGTCGTAATATCTTAAAGAAAAACTTTATTGCAGGAAATGCCTCGCGCTCACCACCGAGTATATCGTTCATTTCGCTTCGATACTTGGGCAAATCCTGACTGAGCTGACCGGCAACTTTTCGAAAGGAACTCACACGCTCGTTTAGCGAGTAAAGTTCGGACGACTGAGCAAATTTAAACCACAGATAAAAATCTCCAGCGAGTTTTAGGCTAGAGTCGATTGGGCCAGCACGACTCCAAAGAGATTTTCTCCAGAACATGCTGTCCTGTTCTAGAAAGTAGCTTTCATTTCCATAAATACCCTTCAGTATCCATTCTTTTTCATAAAGGTAACACCGACCAGCTACAAGGAGTTTTGAATCTTCATCGATGTAATCCGTAACTCCTTTTAACCATTCTATTTTTGGAAATACCTGGAATACATTTGCGATATGGTTAAAAGCACCCGCCGTATAAGTATCGTCGGAGTTAATCCAAGCATAGAAATCACAATCCATTCTTTTGAATCCCCGGTTTATAGCATCATACATTCCGGAGTCATTCTCAGAATGCCAAGTAAACTCGAGAGTTTTTTGGCATCCCGAGTACTCGCCTCGTTTTACCTTCGCTTCATACTCTTTAAAAATCGCGAAAGACCCGTCGGTCGATCCTCCATCCTGGATATGATAATGAATGCTAAAATCTCCCTCCTGAGAAAGGACACTTTCTATAGTTTCTCTTAAAAATCGTGCTCCTTGGAAAGTGGGGGTTACTATTCCGAATTTCACTTAATACGCCCCCATAACCGCGGTTTTCCCGTCATGCGGCGGTAAAGATCGGCTATTGAGTTTGAAAACTTAACGCCGAAACAATGATTTAAGGCCCTCCGGAAGGAGAAACGGAATCTACGAAATAAAATGTAGATCGATGGTCGAACTATACCGTTCTGTCGTTGAGCTCGGACGAGTTCATCTAGAATCTGCGGAACATTTTTTAAAGTTCCACTCACTCCTCCGAATCCCATACGCGAAACAGTTAAGTCTGGAAGAAATCGAGCTGGACATGATTTTAATTCTCGAAGCAAAAATTCGTAATCACCGCAAATACGAAAGGTCGGATCGAATAGACCGTGATTCGAAAAAAGCGCTCGTCGATGAAATGTTCCTTGATGGGGGATTGTCATTTCATGTCGGAACTTTTTCCCGACTCTCTCCCAATCCTTGCCTTCGAAATTTAGGATACTTCCATCAGTTAAAGTGATTGCCACCTTTCCGTAGACTACATTCTCTACAGAGAGTGCAAGATGGGCGGCAGCTTTAGCCAGCGTATCGGCATCCCAAAGACTATCATCCGCACCTAAGAATAGAAACCAATCCCCGGTGGCGCGGGGGATGATTTTATTCCAGGCGTCGTAAATTCCGATGTCTTTTTCTGAGATCCAGGCAAAAATTCGATCCTTATGTAACTTGATCAACTCTAAAGTACGATCAGTGGACACCCCGTCCGCGATTAGAATTTCATAGTTTTTATACACTTGAGAAAAAATACTCTCTAAACAGACAGCTAAGGTTTTTTCCGCATTATAAGTAGCAATAACGATGCTAATTTTAGGTGCATTCATCTGGTAGACCCGCACAGACGATACTTCCACTCATGAATCCTTCGCTTAACCTTCTTGAAGAGGTTATGATGCTTTTTTAACCAAATCTTATCGAACGCACCATTCACTTCGACTCCAGTACTGGGATGGATCAACGGAAATTCCATTGAAGATACCGGGGAATCATAGGAAGGGTCATAAAACAGAGTATGGGTTGCTTCCGGTCCGAAACCAATATTCCGAACGAGATTTTTAGTGGGAATTACACAAAGACCGTTAGAGTCCCACAAGGCGAACATCCACTGATAATCCCAGGTGTCGATCTTACCTTTGTAAGTTCGGTTCATCTGATTTCGGTAGTGGAGTTGAGCGGCGAATGAAGGAAGGGTGTCTCGGAATTTTTTGGAGTCGCGGTACCGTGGCCATTCCGTCATTTTGAGGTCATACTTTTTCCACGCACGGCGCCAACTTGCCCATCCCCAAATTATGGGAAGTCGACTCATATAATAGCTCTCATTAGTAGAAATATCAGATTCAATAAACGAGCTACCGCAAATCGCCATCACGTTCGAATTATCTCGGTATTTCGCCAGCAATTCGTCACAGTAAGGGAAGAATGAAAGATCAGGCAAGCAGTCATCTTCAAGAATAATGGCTTCTTCCACCTGCTCAAACGCCCAAGTGATTCCGCTTGAAACTCGCTCCTTGCACCCCAGATTCGTTTCCGAAAAACAACGTATGACTTCGCAGTCCCAGTCGACTCCTTCTAAAATTTTTCGCGTCTCGATGCATTTATCCACCTCACCGATTCGCTCCGGCCGAGGGCCATCAGCTATTAAGAGAAGTTTTTTCGGCTTCGCACTTCTAATTGCTTGGAACGTCTTACGCGTTACGTCTGGGCGATTAAAGATGATAAAGACGACGGGCGTCTTCAAGTTAGGCATTCTGTGAAACTCACGTATTCGGCATCCAGTGTCAAGGCGTCGAAAGAGTGTAAAAATGGGTCAACTGCGGTATTACAGGAATAAGGCGGGATAAACTCGCGTCATTTCTTATAGCTTTGGAGCCGTCATGCAGAAAGAAAAATCACCTCGCGAATACTACTCTGCCGAAGGATTCTACGTTTTTCGAAAACTGATCCCGGATGCCAGTATAGATCACCTCCTTAAATTATACCGAAAAGATATTCTGCCTTCAAATGAATACTTTTTTCGCCAGTCGAACAACCGCTGGGAAAAAAATCGGCTAAGTGAGCACGGGTACTCGAAAGAGTCTTTCCGTGACGTACACTTTTATCCACTCCATCCAACATTTAGTGCAGCCGTTATGGATGTCATTTGTTCACCAGAAATTCGTCAGGCCCTCACGGAATTAACGGGTGATCCAAAATTTAATGTCATGCAATCAATGTTGTTCGACCAGAATACGGGGACACCTGGTCATCAAGACAGCTACTACCTGGATTCGTTACCGAACGGGAAGCTTCTAGCCGGTTGGTTTGCCCTTGAGGATATTCATGAGGATGCCGGACGCTTCTGGGTCATGCCGGGAACCCATCGAGTTGATTTCGAACTCAATGAGGAAGAAAAAACATCCAATGGCGCATACCTAAAAAAGTTAAATACTTTTATCGAAAGCAATCGGGATCAAGTTTTTTCACCGATATTGCAGAAAGGTGATGTGCTTTTCTGGAATTCCTGGACGCTCCATGGTTCGGGTCCCACGATCGATCCGCTTCGATCACGAAAATCTCTCACTGCACACTACTTACCCGAGAGTCTCGCCTTCGGAAGTCGACACCATCAATCTCC
>JBGSHQ010000132.1:0-2523 GCA_041752095.1 Bdellovibrionia bacterium | reverse complement strand
TCGGTTATGATTTCTACTGCGGGTGGTGGATATTCCAAGTGTCGAGGAAGCGTCGTAACTCGATGGAAAGAAGATGCGACTCGCGATAACTGGGGAAGTTTTATCTTCGTTCGAGACCTCTCCCAGAAGTCGATTTGGTCTACGAGCTACCTGCCGTTTGCAGTTCTTCCGGAAGATTATCAGGTCACTTTTTCTGAAGAGCGGGTCGAGTTCCAAAGACGTGACGGTAATGTCTCCAGTTACACACAGATCATCGTAGCGCCAGAAGACAACGTTGAAATCCGTGATGTTACTTTGACAAATCATTCAGACGAACCGAAAGATTTGGAATTGACGAGTTACCTTGAGCCGGTACTAGGGCCATCCGCGAATGACTTGGATCATTTGGCTTTCAGTAAATTATTCATTCAGACGGAGTTCGTGGCTTCGAAGACGGCATTGCTTGCGCATCGTAGAAAACGTTCCGCAACTGATCCAGAGAATTGGGGGCTGCACGTCGTCGTCACGGACGGCGAAATATTGGAGGATGTCCAATTCGAAACAGATCGTTCACAGTTCATCGGCCGGGGACGGAGTTTGACAAACGCCGCCGCATTTTCGGAAAAAATGGATTTTTCTAATACCACGGGTACAAGTCTGGATCCTATTTTGTCACTTCGGATAAAAGTTCGAGTTCCTCCTAAAGGGAAAATGCATGTGGCATTCACTACCGGCTTGGCCGAAACCCGCAGCGAAGCACTTTCATTGGCTGACCGGTACCATGATATCCACGCCTTTGATCGCGAATACAATCTTGCTTGGACGAAGTCTCAGGTCGATCTGAGGCATCTGAACATTGAGTCAGATACTGCCTACACTTTTCAACGGCTGGCAGAACGAATTTTATATTTAGACTCCACACTGAGACCCCCCACACATCAGAGGGCCGCTAACACAAATATCCAATCCAGTTTGTGGCCAAATGGGATCAGTGGAGATCTTCCTATCGTCGCCGTTAGAATCGGACATCCGAAAGATATCGCTATCGTTCGAAAGCTCCTGCGTTGTCATGAATATCTTCGGATGAAGGGCCTTGTCTTTGATCTCGTTATTCTTAATTACCAAGAAGCCACCTACCTTCAAGGGCTTCAAGAAGATCTCCTTCAGCTCGTTCGTATTACCGGATCCTATTCTTTGATAAACAAGTCTGGGGGCGTTTATATTTTACGGACAGACATTCTACCGCCTAAAGAAGTTACTCATATTCTGTCAGTGGCACGAGTTGCTCTCAATGCCGATGAATCTCTGGAAGATCAAGTCAACCGAAAGACACTTGAAGATATTTATCCAGTGACGCTAACGGTGAACTCAAAGCCGATAAACGATAAGATTCGGTCGGAAGTCGATTTGGAACTTGGGTTTTTCAATGGCATGGGAGGATTCAGTCAAGATGGGAGTGAGTACATTGTGGTTCTTCGGAGCGGGCAGTGGACGCCAGCGCCTTGGATCAACGTCATTGGAAACCGTCTTGGTTTTGGATTTCAAGTCAGTGAATCGGGGGCGGGCTTCACCTGGTCGATTAATAGCCAGAAGAACCGGTTGACCCCTTGGTCTAATGATCCCGTATCTGATCCGCCGGGAGAAATTATTTATTTGCGTGACGAAGACACAGGAGAAGTATGGAACCCGACGCCATTGCCTATTCGTAGCGACGAACCCTACACGATCAGGCACGGTCAAGGATACTCGATCTTTGAGCACACCGATCATGGCCTGGAGCATGAGTTGACTCTCTTTGTCCCACAAGAAGATAGTGTGAAAATTTCCTTACTTCGCTTGAAGAATCTCACCGACAGAAAACGTAGGCTCACGATCACGAGCTATTCCGAATGGGTGCTAGGGTCCCAGAGAGTAAATACGGCTCCCTATTTGGTTTGCGATGTCGATTTAGAGAGTAGGGCTATTTTTGCAAGGAATCCGCACGATATCGAGTTTTCGTCCCGAGTCGCCTTTTTCGATATCGACCGAATCGATCGAACTTTTACTTGTAGTCGCAAAGAATTCATAGGTCGGCACGGAAATTTCTCTCAGCCGGCGGCTCTGACTCGGAGCGGGCTCTCCAAAAAAAGAGGAACGGGTCAAGATCCCTGCGCTGTTCTCCAAACCCGAATCGATTTAGAGCCAGGAGAGGAGTGCGAACTCTCTATCTTGCTCGGCCAGGCCGACGATACGGAGTCTGCTCGTGCACTGACCTTGCGGTATCGTGAGTTGGGTGTCGTGAAAAGCGCGCTAGCCGCTGTAAAAAATAATTGGAATGAACTTTTAGAAACGGTCCAAGTTAAAACACCTGATACCGCGATGAATCTACTCATGAACCGATGGCTTCTTTACCAAACGCTGTCTTGCCGATATTGGTCGAGGACTGCGTTTTACCAATCCGGTGGTGCATATGGATTTCGTGACCAACTTCAGGACTGCATGGCTTTCGTGTATTCAGCGCCCGAACTGACTCGGGAACATATTCTCAGGGCAGCAGCACGCCAA
>JBGSHQ010000131.1:0-5997 GCA_041752095.1 Bdellovibrionia bacterium | reverse complement strand
TAAACCAACCCAATTCCAAAAATCAGTTCTGCCATCACAAGCCCAAAAACAAGCGGATACCCCAGGTCTGGACTAAACCTCCGAATCGCCCAGTCGAGAGCCTTTAGGAAATTTTCTCCGTTTAAAATCCATCCCAGAAGGAGGGGCTGCGCGAGAGCCCAGAGTGCGACAAGAACCATTCCGAGCGAATGCCCGAGCCACGTTACTCCGAAGCACAGTTGACCCACCGAAAATAGAAAACCCTGCACACTGATCGCAAGCATCGGAGTGAGTTTTCTTCCCGCGGGAGAAAGTGATTTTAAACTCGCAGCAGTGAGTGAAATGGTGTGAGTAAGATCGATCCCCCGCGAGCGCGTTTCAGCGCCGGTAAAACTCGCGCGTGATAGAACGAAAGCCTGGTTCAAAGAAAGAGCCGTTCCTCGAAAGGGAATATGAAATCCATGGAGTAGGCTCCCAAGGCCTACCTCCACTGCGCTCAGCGCGGCTGCATACTTAACGGCGTGACGGTCCATGGACTCGATTACTTATTCTTTAATCTGCCGAGTGATCTTTAAATCTGCATCTTTAACCTTTCCATTTTCTATTAGCAGACCCACTTTCGCATTATAACCTTCAACTGACATCTTTCCGAACTCATCAAACCGAGTGAAATGAATCTCATACGCCTCGCACAAGCAGAGTGGGCGCGTCGCACTCTGGGCGTAAACATCATCCACACGCCCGAGCTGGTAGCCCTGAACAGAGAGCTTCGTAATGAGCTTACTCATCTGTGGACTATTTAGGAGATCGCGCATGTCGTAGGCGTGAGCAGCGGTACTGAAAGCGAAGATTATAAATACTAAAAGGGAACGGATCATACAGACTCCTTGGGGTTTCGACTGGGTTAAGAAATATTACTTATCGAACTTAGCACCAAGCGTCAATGCCCGTATTTTAGGCTTACTCACACTCAAAAATCTCTTCCAAAAAATACGTCGTTTTTGCAGGAACGACTGTTTTCGAATAGTACCTGCCGATAATCTCGATCACTTCTTCAACCTTTTTTAACTGAAGAAAACGAATGAGAAACCTCACATCATTTCCATCTTCAGAATCGAATCGAGCGCTTAAACATTTCATGGCGAGCATATATTTAGGTTCAGGAGCCCACACCGTAAGATGCGAAAGAGATAGAACTTCCTGTCTTTCGAACCCCTCTACTAAATAGCCTTTTGCTCCATCATTTAACCATCCCTCTTCGAGTTCTTCTTCCTTAGAAATTTCATTTGCTAACTTTCGAATGAGTGCAGTGGGAGCAAATATTCCGTCCACATCCTTCGTCGCCTGTCTTGCGTCGTAGACCAGACACATCACAGCTCCACCCACGATTCCCACCTCGCCTCGGATATTTTCCTTTGAAAGTTTTCCGTTCAGTTTTTCGAAAAGTTTTATAATTTTATTTCGACTCAGCATTTAGGCCCTTGCTAGAAAATTCTCTAAAACGAAAATATTATTTCTTCGAAAGTAAACTGGGCTTTCGAGTAAAGCCATTGCGCGAAGCCTCTCGACCCCAGAAATAAACCAAGGCTCTTCTAAAAAAATGGTCTTTTCTGCCCATGTAGGAGTTACGACCCCTAACTCAAAACACAGGTGTGCGACCGTGGACGCGAGAAGCGCTCGGTATTTCAGAGGAGTTTGCTTTACAGGGGGTAACTCCACGAGGCGCGGATCTTTAAGTCGCCTAAATGCATCCACAAAATTAAAAAGGTGAATCGTCCATTTCTCATCTTGGCTCATTAAAAGCGAAACAACAGCGATTGAGTCGTCTGATCCAACTTCAGCCACTGAAACGAGGCTAAATGCGGGCCTACTTCCGAGAGCTTCTGAAACTTTTTCTATGTTTTGGACGGTTACATTTTTTTCTGAAGAAAGAATCGACCGTAGGGTTCCACGGCTCACACCAGAACTCTCAGCAAGCACCCGCTCGCTCATGCGGCGTTTTTTTCGTAATACTTCGACAGCTTTTAGACTGATCATATGAGCACCATCCTTATGGTACATTATATTATACCACTATTAGAAGTGCCAATTTTATAAAAAATCTATTAATTACAAAGACTTAAAGTTTAACCCGTCCCACCACTACCCTCAGACTCAGGCCGCTTATTCAGCACCGCGCGGACGTACTCCCGGCGCATCTGAGCGATGAAGTCGATCTTAATCTCCTTCGGGCACGCTGACTGGCATTCGCCAATATTCGTACAGTGACCGAATCCTTCCTTATCCATCTGATCCACCATGCGAAGCACGCGGCGTTCTCGGAGGGGATGCCCCTGCGGCAGCATCGCGAGATGCGTGATCTTCGCAGACACGAAGAGCGAAGCCGAACTATTCGGACAAGCCGCCACACACGCACCACACCCGATGCACGCGGCTGCGTCCATCGCCTTATCCGAATCTTCTTTCGGAATCAGCATTGCGTTTGCGTCTGCATGAGGCCCGGTCTTAGCACCCGTGTATCCACCGACTGTAATAATTCTATCGAACGATGCGCGGTCCACGACCAGATCTTTAATCACTGGAAAAGCCGCAGCTCTCCAGGGCTCAATTACGATAGTGTCTCCATCCTTAAACTTCCGCATATAGAGCTGACAAGTCGCCGCCCCCGTAACCGGGCCATGCGCCTGCCCATTAATCACGCACGAACACGTCCCACAAATTCCTTCACGGCAATCACTCTCGAACTGGACTGGCGCTATTCCTTTTTTCGTGAGGTCTTCGTTTAAGAGATCCAACATTTCGAGAAAACTCATGCTGGGCTTCACGCCGTCCAGCGAATACTCTTCAAACTTGCCTTCGGCTCTCGAATTTTTCTGGCGCCAAACTTTTAAATGAACTTTCATCGTCATCTTCCTTATTTATAAGAACGGGTCGTCGGGTGAACCTCTTCAAACACGAGCGCTTCTTTAGTAAGCGCTGGCTTCGATGGATCGCCCGTAAACTCCCAAGCCGCGACGTGGGCAAAATTTACGTCATCCCGTTTTGCCTCTCCATCTTCAGTCTGGGATTCAGCACGGAAATGCCCCCCACAGCTCTCTTTTCGCTCTAAAGCGTCGATCGCCATGAGTTCTCCGAGTTCCAGAAAATCTTCCACTCGAAGTGCGACTTCGAAGAGCGCATTTCGTTCCGAAGCACCTTCAGGAAGAACGAGTTTCAAGCCCTTATTAAATTCCCCGCGAAGTTCCTGAATTTTAGAAATCGCTTTACGAAGGCCGGGCTCGCTCCGCTCCATCCCGACGAGATCCCACATCGTTTTACCGAGCTCGCGGTAAATTTCCATGACGGTAAAGTTACCGCCCTTCGCTCCGAGCGCGATGATTTTATCGATTCTCTTTTTCGTCTCGGCTTCTGCAGCGTTAAACTCTGGGGATGATGTTTTCACATCTCCCATTTTCGTCGAAGCGAGATAATTCGTAAGCGTAAACGGTAAAACGAAGTATCCATCCGCGAGTCCCTGCATGAGTGCGGAAGCCCCTAATCGGTTCGCTCCGTGGTCAGAGAAGTTCGCTTCACCACACACGAATAGTCCAGGAACGTTCGACATCAGGTGATAATCGACCCAAAGTCCACCCATCGTGTAGTGAACCGCCGGATAAATTCGCATCGGTACTTCGTAAGGGTTTTCGTCGGTGATTTCGTGGTAAATATCGAAAAGGTTTCCGTACTTTTCACGAATCGCATTTTCACCCACGCGCTTAATCGCATCACGGAAATCGAGATAAACAGCGAGCCGAGACTCACCCACCCCGCGGCCTTCATCACACACCTGTTTCGCTGCACGTGAAGCCACATCGCGAGGAACGAGGTTTCCGAATGAAGGATACCTGCGCTCAAGATAGTAATCGCGGTCTTCTTCAGCGATCTCGCTTGGATGTTTCGCGCAGTCTTCTTTTTTCTTAGGAACCCAGACGCGTCCATCGTTACGAAGCGATTCAGACATGAGGGTTAACTTCGACTGATTATCTCCGCTCTGAGGAATGCAGGTCGGGTGAATCTGAGTGAAGCAAGGGTTCGCAAACAGCGCGCCCCTCTTATGCGCCCGCCATGCAGCCGTGCAGTTCGAATTGAAAGCATTCGTCGAAAGAAAAAACACTCGGCCATATCCGCCGGTCGCAAGTACGACGGCATCCGCTACATGCCGCTCAATTTCGCCCGTCTGAAGATTCCGAACGATGATCCCACGAGCTTTACCATCCACGATCACGAGATCCAGCATCTCGCTCCACGTATGGAGCTCGACTCCGCCGTCATCGACTTGCTTCATCATCGCCTGGTAGGCGCCGATTAAAAGCTGCTGGCCCGTCTGACCGCGAGCGTAGAAGGTCCGAGAAACTTGGGTACCACCGAAGGAGCGGTTTGCAAGCTCGCCACTATATTCACGCGCAAACGGAACTCCTGCTGCCACACTCTGGTCGATAATATTTACAGAGACTTCTGCGAGTCGATGCACGTTTGCTTCACGCGAACGGTAATCCCCCCCTTTTACGGTGTCGTAAAAAAGGCGATGAACACTGTCGCCGTCGTTCATATAATTTTTAGCAGCATTAATTCCGCCCTGGGCTGCGATCGAGTGTGCGCGGCGAGGAGAATCGCTGATACAGAAAGTTTTAACTTTATATCCCTGCTCTGCAAGTGCAGCAGAAGCCGATGCGCCTGCGAGTCCGGTACCCACGACGATAATCGTGTGCTTTCTTTTATTCGCAGGATTTACGAGCTTCATATCGCCCTTAAATTGATTCCATTTTTCAGACATCGGTCCGGGAGGGATACGTGAATCGAGTGTTTTACTCATGATCGAAAGTCTCCAAAATTAAACGAAAAAGTAGATATAAAGAGGAATAAAAAGAAAACCCACTCCGAGTAGCGCGCCCGCTAGACTCAGTACGCAGTAAAGGGTTTTCGAATTATTTTCACGGGTAAGTCCGAGCGACTGAAGCGCACTCCAGAAACCGTGACGAAGATGAATTCCGAGCGCCGACATCACGCCCACATAGAGTGCGACGATTACTGGGCGCTTAAATTGCTCGACCACATGGCGGTGAAGATCGCGCGTTTCAGTTCCATCGGCGAGACGTGTGACATAGCCTTCCGCCATACCCGGTCCGTATTTAAAATGAATCACATGAAGAATAAGAAAAACGAGTAAGAGCGATCCAGTGATCGCCATATTATTCGAGGCTACTCCCCACTTCGATTCGCCGCCCTTCGACTGAGCTCCCGCATATTTAACAGGCTTCGCTGTTCGCGCCTTAAGCGTGAGGCGGATTCCAGTCAGTGCGTGCGTGAGAAAGAAAACGATCAGTCCGATCTCCGCAATGTAAAGCAGAGGCCCAAGGCTCTCTAACTTATGAGCGTAGGCATTGAAAAGCGTACCCGCTTTCTCAAGCAGGAAAAAATTCCCAGATAAGTGTGTGACGACGAAGCCCACTAAGAGGAGGCCTGTGATTCCCATCACGAACTTCTGAAAGACGGACGACGAGACGATTTTTGTTTTCATAGGATGCTAAAAGGATAACCGAAGGAAAGCATTCCCGGAATGAAAACATGAGGTTTTCTGAGACTTTAAGCAGCGCTTTTCTTCGAGGCTTGAGCAGTGCGTTTTTGGTAGGTCGTCCACCACTCCTTGAAAGAGTATGGAACACCGCCCTGTACGGCTTCTAGGCGGGTACAGTTTGAGATAATTGAAGTGAAATTCAGCGAAATCGCTCCTTCAGGCATCTCGATCATGAGGTGTTCGGCGCCTGGAACAGAGTCCCCTACTTGAGCGATCACGTGCGAATCCGAAATATCCCCTTGCGTGCCTAATCCCAGAAGACTCGTGATCTGGATCCAAATTTTTTCGGACTTTCCAGCGTTTGAAAAAACGACAACCAGTCCCCGCGCTTCATTTTCATGGGCACCGAGTTTTTTCCAGAGTTCGAGTTTCATCTCGATCAGCCGGCAAATTTCGTGGGCCAT
>JBGSHQ010000130.1:0-5633 GCA_041752095.1 Bdellovibrionia bacterium | reverse complement strand
CTATGCGGTTAATCAGGTGCTCGAACATACAGCTGTGCCCATCGCGACTCCCGTAGGTGCCATGGTCCTCGGAAATCCGAATGCTCCAATCACCATCCACGAATTTTCAGATTTTCAGTGCCCTTTCTGTAAACGCGGAGCACTCACGATGAACCAACTCCTTTCTCGCTATGAAGGAAAAATTAAAATCATCTTTATGCCGTTCCCTCTCGACTCTGCCTGTAACCGGCTCATCACCCACGCCATGCATCCGTTTGCCTGCGAACTTGCTCGCGCCTCTTACTGTGCTGATAGCGTGGGGAAATTTAAACCCGTCTATGAAAAATTTTTTGAAGACCAGGAAGAGCTAAAAAAGGGATCCGCAAAATCAATAGCCATCTCGCTTGGCGTGCCTGATAAAAAGTATGAAGAATGCATAAATTCTGAACCCGCAAAGAAACTCGTCGCTCTATCGATCGAGGAAGGGATTAAACTTAAAGTGACCTCGACCCCAACCTTTTTCATTAATGGAAAAGTGATCGATGCAACATTTCCGACAGAGGCATGGGACCAACTGATTACGAAACTGCTGCCATGATCCCAAAGCTCATCGATAGTCACTGTCATTTAAACTATGATTTCGATGGAAAGACGGTTGACGATCTGGTTCGTGAAGCTGCGCTAAAGGGAGTCGAACAAATGGTCGCCATCTCGGTGGACTTCGACACTCATCCAGAAGTCGTCGCCATTTCTGAAAAATTTAATAACATCTACCACACCGTAGGACTCCACCCCCATGAAGGCTCTCGGTGGAAGGATGGAGATGCTGAATATATCAGGAGGGCTGTGAAACACCCGAAATGCCTGGGGATCGGCGAACTCGGTCTCGATTACCACTACACGCTTTCGCCAAAAGCCGAGCAGCTCCACGCTCTCGAAGAACAACTCGAACTCGCACTCGAGGTCGAGCTTCCCGTCGTGGTTCATTCGCGTGATGCAGAGGACGACCTTTTTCCTTTGCTTGAAAGATATGCGAAGCGAGTGAAACCAGGGAACCCCGTCGGCGTCATTCACTGTTTCACTGGGACACAAGATTTCGGGCGAAAGTGCATCGACCTGGGTTTTTATATTTCGTTTTCAGGAATTCTGACTTTTAAAAATGCAGCCGACCTTCGGGAGAGCGCGAAGGCCTATCCGCTCGAAAAGATTCTTGTCGAGACCGACTCTCCATTTTTAGCTCCGATTCCTTACCGGGGGAAAAAGGGAGAACCTTCGATGGTTTTAGAAACGGCGAAAAAGCTTGCTGAAATTCGAGGAATCACTCTCGATGAGGTCGCACGAGTGACCACCGAAAACTCGAAAAAACTTTTCAATCTTCCTACTTAAGTCTGCGGCCTTGCCCATTCGGGTTTGAAAAAGAAGCGTTCATACATCTTATTCATCTGTGTCCACTCACCTGGAGACTGATCGGCTTCGATGAACTTCGAAATCGCATTCATCTTCGAATCGAGATCATCGATGTAATGGACGACGAGCGCCTCTAGACACTTCGGACGCTTCGGAGAACCGTACTCGAGCTGACCGTGGTGAGCGAGGACCACGTGTTTTGCGAGCAGTCGCTTTTCGGTCGGAAATTTTCCAGGGAGTCGACCTTCCTGACTTTCAAGTTCGGCGATCTTTCGATCGATCAGCTCGGTTCCCATCACGAGATGCCCGATGAGCTTACCCTCGGTCGTGTAATCCGTGGTTCGATCGAATGAGAGTTCGTAGATTTTTCCAATGTCATGAAAGAAACCCCCAAGAAGAAGGAGGTCGCGGTCGAGAGTTTTTCCATAGTGGGTTGAAAGGTGATCGAGAATCGTGGAAATCGAAACCACGTGTTCGAGTAAGCCACCCTTATAGGCATGGTGGACTGATTTTGCGGCCGGTGCGCGCTTAACCAAGTCCATGATTTCGGAATCATCCCGGAGCGTCGCTTCGCAAAGACCCCGGTAATACGGATCCTGCATCGAAGCGACAAATCCTAATAGCTGTGAGTAGAGGGACTCAACATCAAGAGTTCCTTCGGCGATATAATCTTTAGGTTCGACTTCATCTTCACGCAAAGGTTGAACCCGTTGAATTACGATTTGCTTTCGTCCTTGGTAGGTCTGAACTCGGCCCTCGATATGAATAAAATTATCTCGAATGACTGCCCCAATATAACGCGGAACGTCTTCCCAAATACGGGCTTCGATCTCTCCGGTGCGATCCATCAGAATAACATTCATGAAAGACTTCCCATTTTTATCCCCGCCCACTGCAGAGAACTTCACTAAAAACGGGGAAGAAACCGTCTCTTTATCTTTCAAATCACGAATGAACTGGGACTTGGTCATAAACATCGTTAGATCCACCTAGGAAGGCGAGCCTAAAGCAATCGGCTTTGGGAATTCAAGACTTTACTCGACGCTGGAAGATCCTTTAATCTCTCGCGATTATGACGTGTAGCGCGACTTTTCCAAATCCGATCACTCTTTTTGAAATGAAAGGACGTGACGCACGCGATTTTTTAAACCGTTTAACAACCGTAAACCTTCGAGAAATGAAGCCGGGCGATTTTAAACCCGGATTTCTTTTAAACCCTCAGGGAAAAATTCAAGCGGCGTTTCGAATTGCAGTGGCCACTCCAGACACTTTCCTCATCGAAGTCGAAGACAATAAGGATTTAAACTGGAAAACTTCATTCTTAAAATACCTCGACCAGTTTACCTTTGCAGAGAAATACGAAATCTCTGAAAAGACCGGTTTGAAATGCGCATGGATTTTTGGGCTAAATAAGGCGTCTGAAAACCTGTACGAAACCCGCGACGACCTCATTTTACTCCACGGATCACGCACTCTCTATGGCACGAATTGGACTTCGGTTTGGGGGCCTGCCCACTCGCTCGATACCTTTCTCCATTCTCAGTCAGCAAAGATACTCATTGACTCAGAATTTGAATCACTTCGAATTCAATCTCTTGTTCCGCGTATCGATGCCGAACTCGTCATCGACTCTAACCCGCTTGAAATTGGACTTAGGGAAGGGATCGCCGACAATAAAGGCTGTTATCCCGGCCAAGAAGTCATTGAAAAAATTATCTCGCTCGGATCCCCCGCTAAAAGACTCGCACTCATTACAGGAGCGGGAACCGCACCTTCTGTAGGTGATAAAGTAACCCTAGGAGAAGGTGAAGTTGGGACCGTTTCGAGCAGTGCTAAGACTTCCACGGGATACAGCGCTTTAACGCTGCTTAGAAAAAATGCAGCCCAAGTGGGACAGAAACTGAGTGTGCTTGGAAGTGAAACGAAAGTGGAGCGGATCGCAAATTATGAATAAACTTTTAAGAGCGACTCTCATTGGATTAACTCTTCTTACTTCCGCTTCAGCAAACGCAAGCACAGGTGACGATCTCGGTCTTTCTCCCTTCTGGGACTGGAAAGAAATCACGACACCCCATTTTAAAGTTGTCTTCCCTTCTGAGATTTCTAAACAAGCGATGAAGGTTGCGCAGATTTACGAAGAAGCGCACGCCGACTTAGTTCCTGAACTCAGATGGGAACCCAGTTCGCGCGTAAACGTTTTACTCGTTGATAATACGGATTCTGCAAACGGACTGACCACTCCGGTTTCTCGATTCGGAATGCTTCTCTACCTCACACCTCCGGACTCCTTTTTTAGTACAGACTACTATGACGACTGGTTAAGACTCCTCATTTATCATGAGTACACTCATTTCTTAAACATGGACGCCACCCGTGGTTTCTATTCGGTGACTCGAATTCTTTTTGGAGATGTACTCCTCCCTAACTCTATTTGGCCTTCATGGATGCTCGAGGGTTACGCGGTTTATAATGAAACAAAATTTACTCGCTCAGGACGCGGTCGATCTCCGTACTGGGAAGGAATTTTAAGAACTGCAGTAGAAGCCGATGTGCTCGACCACTCTGAATGGTTCACTCTTAATCAGCTCGGAGGGCGCCGCCCCTGGTTTCCTGACGGAGATTCCGCTTACCTTTTCGGTTACCACCTGATGAACACCGCTGAACGGAGTCGAACAGCCACGCTCTCCGAAATGACTGATCGATCAAGCTCCCGAGTTCCCTTTTTTATTAATGGAAACGTGGAAAATATCTCAGGTAAAGACTGGTACACGCACTGGGATGACTGGGTGAAAGAAACCCGGATTAATATGAATTCGCAGCTGACCCAAATCAGGTCCCAGCCCGTTTCTAAAATCGATATCATCGATGGAACCTATGATGAATCATTAGGCATAGCGTTTTCTCCCGATCAAAAATGGGCCGCCTACAGCACGACCGATCCGAATCAGTGGCAGACGTTAAAAATTCGTGAATGGAAATCCGGGTCAAAACCGGTTTCTCTCGAAGATAAATTTTATGGTGCATCGATCTCTTTCACTCCTGACTCCGAAAAAATTATTTATTCCTCTCTCCATCGCTCCGGGAACTATAATTTTTTAAGCGACCTCAGAGTTTATGATCTGAAATCGAAATTCTTTTACTGGATCACCGATGCTGAACGTGCTCGCGATCCCGATATTTCAAAAGACGGAAAATGGATTACGTATACGGTCGCTTCCGAATCCGGGATCGATCTTGTTCTCGGAGAAATTAAAATAAAGGATGGAAAAATAACGATCGAAAATAAAAAGAAAATTGTCGATGCGCCATCGGGTGACCGGATTTCCAATCCGAAATTTTCACTCGATGGGCGCAACGTCTTCTTCAGTTGGAAAGTCGATGGAAATTTAAAAGAAGGGATTTTTGGGTACAACATCAGCACAAATCTAACAAAACCACTCATAAACGATAACCACAGGAATCGATTTGCAACCCTCGATTCTAAAGGAACAGTTTACTTTATTTCTGATCGAACAGGGGTCGATAATCTTTATCGGTGGAATGAAAGTGGAAAACTCACACTCGTAACGAACATTACGGGCGCGCTCATGCTTCCCGCATTTCGCGGAAAAGAACTCTACGGCTCTGTTCTCACGAAGAATGGTTTCTCCATTGCTCGCATTGAATCTTTTCCGAATGGAGTCGATCCAGAGAAAATCCGAATTGAAGTGGGGGCAAATGCACCCGCATCCCCGGATCACAGTGTCTCGCGCGGCTCTAACCAGACTTACGCAGTCGAAAACTATTCGACCCTTTCCACTCTATTGCCTCGCCAGTGGGCCCCACTTTTTTTCTCTGACCAAACTTCGACCTATATGGGAGCCCAGGTATTTGGTTACGATAATACCTTTAGGCATCAGTATTTTCTTTTCGGAGCGAGAGACTCTACCGCTAAAACGATCGACTACTCCGTTCAGTACGAAAATCGGAATCTCGGCCCGACCCTCTCGCTTTTTGCATCGAATCTCACTTCGGATGTGATTTCGGATGGATTCACCCAAAAATCTAAAGCTGGAGGTGTGATTAACTTTCCCTTCCAGGGAACCGTCTCAAAACTCACTCCGCAGTTTAGTTTTCAAGTCGAGCGCTCTTCCTATTCAAGTTTAACCGCAGGTGAACCGACACTTCTTTCTCGCTCCCGAATGATTCCCCAGCAAGATTTCACGCTCGAATATCGGAACACCCGAAGCTCGAGACTTGCAGTTACA
>JBGSHQ010000129.1:0-8028 GCA_041752095.1 Bdellovibrionia bacterium | reverse complement strand
AGCCGTGAAACTTTGTCAGATACTAAGGAAACCTAAATCCTTAATTATACTGCGCAAGGAGCGCGCCTCGTGGAATGAAATCACGAGTCTCGGAGCCAACATGTCCAAGGGTCTCAGTATTTTTGTCGGTCTTATTGTTCTTCTCATAGTCGGTGTTTCGGTGGCTTCAGTGCTCCCGAGAACTTCTAACCAAGGTTACTCACCGACTCAGCCTATTCCGTTTAGTCACAAGCTGCATGCGGGAACCAATAAAATTCCCTGTCAGTACTGTCACTCGGATGTTGAGAAATCGAGACACGCATCGATTCCTTCGACCGCAGTTTGTATGAACTGTCATAAGGTTGTGAAAACAGACAGCCCGCTGATTAAGCAAGTTGCTGCTGCTTATGCTGAGAACCGAGCGATTGAATGGGTTCGAATTCACGAGCTTCCTGACTTCGTTTACTTTCCACATAAACGTCACGTAGCAGCTGGAGTCTCCTGCCAGACTTGCCATGGTGAGATCCAGACGATGGATAAGGTTTATCAGGCCGGAGCCCTTACGATGGGTTGGTGTATGGAGTGCCACCGTGGTCGTTCGACGCCTTCGAGTGTTCTTTCCCTGATGGAATCTAAAGGCTGGCCACACGGCGAGGGACAAGCTGCCCCTGTTCAGTGCCAGACCTGCCACTATTAATTACGAGAAAAACAATGAGCGAAAATAAAACCTTTCAACAACCCCGGCACTGGATTGGAACCGAAGAACTCTCTGCGAGTTACTGGACAGATCCAGCTATTATAGAAAAACGCGCACAAGAGTTTCACGATAAACCGATTGAAACTTTAGAGATGATCGAGCGACTCGATTCTAAAGGGATTAAGCGCCGCGATTTTCTAACCCTCATGGGTGCATCGATGGCGATGGCCTCTTTCGCCTGTGCACGCCGTCCCGTTCATAAAATTATTCCCTACGTCGTTAAGCCTGAAGAAGTGACGGGTGGGATTGCAAACTACTACGCGACGGTTTGCCCTGAGACCGGCTATGGACTTCTCGCTAAGGTTCGTGAAGGTCGCCCGATTAAATTAGAAGGAAATCCAGATCACCCGATGAACCGCGGAAAACTTTCTGCGCGTGATCAAGCTCAGATTCTTGATCTCTATGATATGGACCGCGCGAAAGAACCTTTAAGGGTTTCTCGCGGAAAAAGTTCACGTGCTGCGAAGTGGGAAGATGTTGATTCGGAAATCGCAGGAAAATTAAAGCAGATTTCAGCAGGATCCGGACGGGTTCGCGTTCTCTCCTCTCGGATGGTTTCCGAATCGACGAAGCGT
The DNA here is from genome assembly GCA_041752095.1 of Bdellovibrionia bacterium. Lineage (GTDB taxonomy): Bacteria > Bdellovibrionota > UBA1018 > UBA1018 > UBA1018 > JACMQW01. Next base: position 6,717 of record JBGSHQ010000129.1, on the reverse strand, counting down.
CTGACGACCGAATTCCTTTCAGGTTTCGCAAATGGATCGCAGGTTGAGTACGATGCGATTTCGCTCGAAGACATCGTCGAAGGTCAGAACGATTCATACGGGACCGCAGTCATCCCTAATTATCATTTTGATCAAGCCGAAGTTGTTCTCTCGCTCGGCGCGGACTTTTTAGGGACTTGGGTTTCTCCCGTTGAGTTTTCACTCGACTGGGCAAAGACTCGAAAGCTCGATTCTAAAAACGCGAAGTCGGCAAAAATGTCGAAACTCTTCGTCGCTGAATCCATGATGACGATCACCGGTGCAAACGCAGATGTCCGTTTCCCTGTACGACCTGGTGATGAATTAAAAGTAGCCGCAGCGATTGCAAATGCAGTTGCAAAGAAAAAAGGCGTCAGTGTTCCTGCGAATATCGGTTCGTATTCGATATCGGCGGTTGCCGCTGAAATCGGATTCAGTGAACATTCCTTAGAAGCAGTGGCTGAAGCACTACTCGGATCTGCAGGTAAGTCGATTGTGGTTGCGGGGGGGCTCTCTTCTAAAACTGAGCACTCTTACTGCCTCCAGCTCGTTGCAAACTTCTTAAACTCGACGCTCGGTAACGACGGCAAGACGATCGATGGAACGGCTCAGTCTTTCACGAAAGTCGGCGGAAAATTTTCTGAAATCACGAAACTCGTTTCAGAAATGAACTCGGGCGCTGTTGATGCGCTGATCGTTTATCGGTCGAACCCGATTTACTCGCTCCCAAAAGCAGTTGGATTCCAAGCTGCGATGGCGAAAGTTCCACTGGTTATTTCTATTTCAGATCGTGAAGATGAGACCGCTCTTTTAGCGGATTTCTTACTTCCGGATCACCATTTCCTCGAAAACTGGGGAGACGCGATGCCGAAGAAAGGTGTCGTCTCGATCCAGCAGCCTACGCTTGCACCGATTCACTCGACGCGTTCGTATCAGGACACTTTAATCACTTTGTCGAAGTCTGCAGGGTTGAAACCAAAAGGGCTTCTCGCTACTGCGGCAGGTGCGGGATGGTATGACTACCTTCGCGCAAACTGGAAAGAAAATATTCTAAAGAGTGGTTCGTTTGAATCGTCTTGGGAAAATGTACTTCGGGATGGCGTTGTGAAGTCATCGTCTGGCTCTTCTTCATCCCGCTCCTTCCGTGCGACAGCTCTGAGCTGCGTTCCTTCTTTCAGTAAGGGATCGGATGGGCTCGTTCTTGCGACCTACGAAAAGGTGGGAATGGGGGATGGACTTCGAGCAAATAATCCATGGCTCCAGGAACTTCCAGATTCGATCACAGCAGCAACTTGGGATAACTACGCTGCGATTTCTCCTAAACTTGCAGAAAAATTTTCACTGAAATCCGATGATGTTGTCGAAATTTCAAATGGATCTGAAACCCTAGCACTCCCGGTTTATGTTCAGCCTGGGCTTCATTCTTCTGTCATTGCGATTGCTGTCGGTTACGGCCGAACCGCTGCCGGAAAAATCGGTAATGGCGTGGGTCGAGATGTAAAAGGTTTTGTAACTGTCATGAGTGGTCGCCTCGCTTTCTCGGGTGCATCTGTGAAGATGATGAAGACCGGTCGACGATATCAGGTGGCAAACACTCAGTGGCATAATGCGACTGAAGATCGCCCGATCGTAAACGACATTACTCTTGCTCAGTTTAAGGCGAACCCAAAAGAGGCGAATCACACGGATCCACACCTCCGCATGGAAAAAGTTCCGTCGATGTGGCCGAAGTTCGAATACAAAGGTAATCGATGGGGAATGTCGATCGATCTCACCGCGTGCACGGGTTGCACGGCGTGCGTGATTGCTTGTCAGTCCGAAAATAATATTCCAGTCGTCGGCCGTGATAATGTTCGAAAGTCGCGTGAAATGCACTGGATCCGTATCGACCGTTACTATTCGGGCGATTCTGCAAATCCAGATGTAGTATTCCAGCCGATGCTTTGTCAGCACTGTGAAAACGCCCCTTGTGAAACCGTCTGTCCGGTCGCTGCGACCGTTCATGATGATGAGGGTGTGAACTCCCAGATTTATAACCGTTGTGTAGGAACTCGTTATTGCCAGAATAACTGTCCTTATAAGGTTCGTCGTTTTAACTTCTTCGATCACTGGAAGGCTTACGAAGGTTCGATGAACCTCGCATGGAACCCAGATGTTACCGTTCGTACACGCGGTATCATGGAGAAATGTACGTTCTGTACCCAGCGCGTTCGCGATGCGAAAGATAAAGCGAAGGATGAAGGCCGTAAGGTCACCGATAGCGACATTAAAACGGCATGTCAGCAAACCTGCCCGACTGATGCCATTTCTTTTGGAAATATGAATAATCCGGAGGCGGAAGTTTCTAAGTTAAAATTGGATGCACGCTCCTTCCGAGTTCTCGAAGTCTTAAACACGGTTCCTTCAGTTTCTTACCTTTCGAAGGTTCGAAATAAGGAAGGCGGAGGTGCACATCATGGCTAATCAAGTAAAGAAACCTGAACTCGCTGGAGTGGTTGGATTTTTCGACTCAGCGTCCTCACTCATGGATGCGACGAAAAAAATTCGTGATGCAAATTACGAAAGTTTCGACTGTTTCACGCCTTATCCTGTTCACGGTCTCGAAAAAGCACAGGGACTAAAACGATCCCCACTTCCTTTCGTAACAATGGGTGCAGGATTAACGGGGTTCATGTGCGCAATGCTCATCCAGTACTGGACGAGTGCGGTGGACTGGCCGTTAAACATCGGTGGAAAACCGCTCTGGTCTTGGCCAGCTTTCGTACCGATCTTTTTCGAACTCACTGTTCTTTTTGCAGGACTTTGCACCGTAGGTGGAATGTTCCTTCTGAATGGTTTTCCGAATACGAAGAAACGCGCGTTTGATAATAATATCACCCGTGACCGATTCGCGATCATGATCGATGCTCCTAAACTTAAGTCGGCTGAGGAACTCGAAGACATGGATGATAGCGCGGTATTAAAGTATAAAGCGCGACTCGCTCGGTTTAAGGCATTCGAAGAATCAGAAGCCAAGTCGTATTTACAGAGCTTAGGCGCAAAAGAAGTGAAAAGTGTGGAAGTGCGAGGATGGTTCGAATGAAACTTTTTAATTTAAACCTCGTCGGCTTATCCGCATTTTTACTTTTCGCTGCTTCGGGCTGTGGTGGAAAACATGAAGCACCTCATTTTATCTACATGCCTGACATGTACTGGACTAAGGGACTAAAGTATCAGCAGCCGGGAATGAAGCCTCCGGTTCCGAACACGATTTCGAGAGACCATCACCCGATGCCTGTTACGATGCAGATGGATGAGGCGGGGAAAGCTTATTTAAACCCACTTCGAGCAACGGCTTCAGTCCTCGAGCGTGGAAGACACGTTTATAATAATAACTGCATTGTTTGCCATGGTCCTGCGGGAGAAGGGGATGGATCGATCGTTCCTAAGTATCCGCGTCCGCCGTCCCTTCAGAGTGAAAAGATTAGAAAATTTCCGGATGGAAATATTTATTACATCATTACTCGCGGTCAGAACCTCATGGGCAGTTATGCGGGTCAGATTAAACAAGAAGATCGCTGGGCTATTATTCATTACATTCGAGCACTTCAACGCGCAAAGAATCCGTCGGCAGACGATCTGAAGTCGGCTTCTAACTAAGGGGTATTAAAAGATGGGTCACGGACATCAAGAAATTAAAAATCCAGGCAGCTGGAAAGTCGACTCTTCGACGACAGGGCTTTTTGCCGGGATGGCAGTTATCGGAATGATCGGTCTTGGAATTGGTATTTCAATGGATGCGCACCGAGGTTGGGCTGCTTTGCTGCTGAATCACTTTTTCTTCATGAGCTTAGCACTTGGCGGCCTCTTCATCTGCGCGATTCAGTTTTTAACGAATGCGATGTGGTCAGCTCCGATTCGTCGTATTTCAGAAAGCTTTTCCGCATACCTTCCGGTGGTGCTCGTCGGATTCGTTTTGATCGCAGCATTTGGGATTCCCCATCTTTTCGAATGGTCACATTCGGAGGTGGTTAAGGGAGATCCGGTTCTTGAGCATAAGGCGTCCTATTTAAACGTCACTTTTTTCGTCGTACGGAACCTTGTTGCGATCGCACTTTGGTTCTTTTTTGCGAAGAAATTAGTGGGTAACTCGGTTGCTCAGGATGCGAACGGCGACATTCAGTTTACGAATAAAAATAAGGTAATGGCGCCTCTTTTTATTGTCGTTTTCGCACTCTCATTTACGATGGCCGCGATCGATCTGCTGATGTCTTTAGATCCGCACTGGTTTTCGACCATGTTCGGAGTTTATGCGTTCGCAGGACTTTTTACTTCATCCCTCGCGATGACAACGATCTTCGCGATCACCCTTCGACGTAACGGGATGCTAAAAGACATCGTGAATGATAACCACCTTCACGATCTCGGTAAGTTCATGTTCGCGTTTTCGATTTTCTGGGCTTACATCGGATTCAGTCAGTTTATGCTGATCTGGTATGCGAACCTTCCTGAAGAAACGATGTATTTCATGCATCGTATGGAAGGAAACTGGAAGGTGGCTTCGGTTTTCTTATTCTTTGCGAAATTTTTGATTCCGTTCTTTGCGCTTCTCCCACGCGATGCAAAGCGGAGTGAGAGTCGGTTACTGAAGGTCGCATTCTGGATGCTATTCGCGCAGTGGTTTGACCTGATTTGGCTGATTCAGCCTGAGTTCTTTAAGGAAGGGCCACGATTTGGGCTTCCTGAGATTGCGGGATTGGTTGGATTCGCAGGTTTATTCGGACTTCTCGTCACTCGTTTCTTATCGAAGAATAACGTTGTGGCTATTGGTGACCCGAAGCTGAACGAGTCTGTATTTCACCATCATCAGTAATAAAAAAATCTCGAAGAAATTTGATAAGTTCTTCGTTATTCATTCCGTTTAACTCACCTGTCCCGTACGCAATAAGGAGTAAGCCTCCCCAAAATCCCAGGATCGACTGAGCGGCGTCGTAGGTCTTCTGTACCGCTAGCGCTCGTCTCAGTTCAGGTTCGAGGCTTGGTAGGACAGCGTCGATTCCGTCTTTCATCATTCGGAGGAGGTCGGAGTTCGAAATGCGGATCCAATTCACAGAGGGAAGAAGCCCGGGGTATCCGGTGGTTGCGATGGATGTCCAGGATGGAATAAAAAGCAGGGTTTCGACACGTGGGTCGGATAAAATCCGCTTTGATTTTTCCCAAAAATTTTCTTTTTTTAAAAATCCCAGATCTTCATAAAGCTTTAAAAAGCCGACCTTTGCGATTTCTTTTCTCGCATGTTCATGAAGGATCGATCGAACCTTTTTAGAGCGTAGAGTAAGAAGATCCTTAAATGTAACATCGAGGCGATTCGTCATGAGAAAAGCATCTTCTACGAGTAACTCGATCTTATGGGGAGTGATGGGCTTTTGGAGATCGAATCGACTGAGTAGAAGTTGAAGTTTTCTCGCTCGTGTCGGGTCATCGAGAATGGAGTCAGCAAGAGTGAGTTTCATTCCGGATGAGCGTTCGATGATAGCTTCGAGGTAGGCGAGCGAAGCTTCTGGAAACCCCCAGCTTTCAAGCGTGATCGTTTCACTTTTTAAATATTCGGCTTTTAGTTTCTCGTAGAGTGCGACATCGAACTGGTCTAGCCAGTTTTTAGTGAGGACTTTATTTAAAAACTTTCGTGCATAGGGGATCGCGTCGATCGTCACAGCGACTGGATAAATGATCTGGGCACATCCACGCAGACGTAATCCAACTAAGCTTAGAGGAGGGCGAATTGCCGCATGGGTCGATTCGGTACCGCAGATGATGAAAATAACTGCGAGCAGTCGTGCTCGGTTAACGAAGTTCACTGATCTATTTTAACCCGAGAGCGGTCCAGGCGAGTCGGCAAAAATTGCCGCACTCTTCTTATCGGATCCGACTTAAGAGCTCGCAGGTCTTTCCGTCAAAGTTATATTCCTGAACGGTGTTCATGGGGACGATTTCGATCCCTGCACGGGTGAGTTTTTCGATCATCGCTTCGACCGAGTCGACCGACTTTTTATGGGAATCGTGGACGAGAATTACGCCTCCTCGGGGTGCGCGAGAAGGGCTGATTTGAAATGCCCGTTTGCGGAACTTTCCGTCCGCGCCCTTCACATGTTCGTAAGCCGTTCCGCCGACGAGTTGGGCAACCACCCCATCAGAAATATTTTCAGGAGTCATATCAGGAACCCAGTCTTCTGAGTCGATATTCCAAAATGCAAAGTTAATGCAATTTTCGCCGTACTTTTCATAGGAAAGATCACGCATCACATTCAGGTGATGGTACCCATTTGCGGACCCATAGGCGCCGAACGGGAATCTAAAATAAACTTCTTTTTGCTGAACACCTTCAAGCGCGAAAAGTGGAAAAAGTTCGGTAAAAGGTTTCCAGAGCGTTTCCTTAAATGCTGCCGCACTCATCGTATTCGAATTCTGGTGATGAATGCTGTGGGTGCCGACTAAGTGACCTTCGCGAATCACGCGTCTGACGACTCCTTCTGTCGTAGGATCGATTTTATCTCCGACCATAAAGAAAGTAGCCTTGACGTTATATTTCTGGAGAATGTCGAGGAGTCGCGGTGTCTCACTCAGTGATGGACCGTCATCGAAGGTGAGCGCCACCTTCATCGTTCCCCGGAGAGAACGAGCAGCATACTTAGACATTCCGCGGTCAGCCGGCGTGTAGGT
>JBGSHQ010000128.1:0-4819 GCA_041752095.1 Bdellovibrionia bacterium | reverse complement strand
GTGGCCATAAAGGCGGGAAACACGCGCTTCAAGCAAGAACGGCTTCCGCTCTTTCCGCACGTATTCCATTGCTGCTTGGATCGCGAGAAACGATTCTTCAGGATCATTCCCGTTAATAATACGAGTCTTAATTCCAAAAGCTGTCCCCCGGTCAGCAACGTTTTTTTCTCCGTGCTGAGTGTGAGCTGGAGTAGAAATTCCGTATTCATTATTCGTGACGATCATCAGGATCGGTAGCTCCTGCTTTGGCCGCGAAGACCAAATTAAACACGAAGCAAACTCACCTTCGGCTGAACCCGCATCTCCACCATTCACGATCGTAATCGCATCCCCGCCGTGTTGGCGCTGGGCAATCCCCGTTCCAATCGCAGTCGCATACTGGGTTTCAATCGTCGAGGTGATCGGTACGACATTCCACTTCCGAATCGATGTGTGGTTTCCGAAATTTCTGCCGCCCGAATAAGGATCGGTTGCGGTATTTTTCATCTGACGGATCATGTCCATTGGATCTGCGCCCATCGAGAGTACGATTCCTGAAGATCGGTAGTGAAGGTGTAAGAAATCGTAGTCGACGCCTTGACCTTTTTTTACCTGCATCCCGAGTGGGATATTAAACGCTTCTTCTCCCGGACCACCAATCCAGAAAAAACCATCGTTCTGTTTATACATCCGGATGAGGCGCTCTTCTAAGCAGCGCGCTTTAACCATGAGGTCATGGATTTTAATCAGCTGCTTCGTCGGGAGCGTGAAATGCGAAGCACTTGCTCCGTTCTTACTTTCAGAAGAGGACTGGGAAGAAAATTTAGCTGCAATCGCTTTTCCCTTCATTGCAGATGGATTTAACTTTAAACCCTTCGCTTTCGAGGACGACGATTTTGATACGCCTTTTGGTGCCACTTTGCGTTCTCCTAATAAATTTACGTGGATACTCGGGTCTAACTGATGATTTAGAGATTCACAAGACATTAGCGCATAGCGTTGACGTTTCGAACCTTCTGCTCCCAGTCTGCCCACGGTAAATCAGTACGAACAGCACGTAATTCAGCCTGACATTGGTTCCATACGGCTAAAACATTCAGCCTCGCCTCGAGATTCAAACCCGATGGATCACTGAGTTGAACATTGAAGAAATATTGAAGTGCTGGAACAAGGCGCGCCTGAAAAAACGTCGCCCGAGAAGCATCATCGGCATCATTCAGTGCCACAAGAAGAACCCGAATCGCCGCAATTTGAGAGGCAAGTGTCACCGCTGGATCGCTGGACCTCATTTTTGCACGAATCGAACCATCATAACCCTGGGAGTCGCGGCCGATCGCAAGTGCACCCACCTGAACGAGCTTTGCTACGTCCCCCATTACAGAATTTAGCTTCGGTTCATCATTTAAAATCGGATCGTTCTTTAGAACTCGGCGGAGCTTCGAAGCCGCTACCAGAAGTGAAGCAGCACCGCGCGTGTCCACATCCGTATCGACCATGGTTCCGAAGGATGCACGGTCGCGGAAAAGAATCGAAATATCTTCTTTGTTTTTCACGTGACCATAAACCGGATGGAGAAGATTCTGGGCCACAGCGGCTAAAACTCCGACTGCGACCATTCGCCCTTCGCTCGGAAATAACATTGGCTTTTTATCATCAAGAAGATCGCCGACCTGATCTTTCCCGCCAAAATACTTCGCAAATGGAGTTCCGGGCTGAGTTGCCTTTAGAAACTCCGAAACTGCGAGAAGCATATAAGAGAGGTCGTCATTCGTTTGGACTGCATCGGCGAGATCCGAAATACTCCCAACTCCATTGCTATCAATTTCAAACCGCGTCGGAAAAAGTCGAAAGGGTGTAGGATTCTGTTCTGCGGTCGGGTTATACCCACCCCAATCCCACGCGCTCATCGCGACACCGAAGCCATCTGCCTCTGCACCCCATCCACCGAAGGGTACTTCTTTAAACTTCGGCGGATTCATTTTTTCACCCATAACGGCTACAGGCATTTCCTTTCGCTTTGAATCCCAGTCCGCAGTGATTCCACCCGTCAGGTAAAGCCACCGATTCACAACAGCGTAAAAAAGTCCTGCTGCAAGGGAACGGTCGCGAGCGACAGGAGACTCGATGAGAATGCGAGCGGCGTATAAATCGGCAAGAAGGCCTTGCGAAAATCCCTTGAGGGATAACTCTCGACGCCCACCCCGAACGACAGTATCGGATTCAAGCTCAATCACCGATCCATTCTCTCCCCAGATCGGATGGAGAGACGCGCAATCATCGGTTGTTTTACTGAGAGTGCTAAAGGGATTCGAAAATCCGAATAAAGGGGATTCTTTTTTATCAGCTTTTTCACAAGCACCCATTTTTTTATTAATCAGCGTCGGGAATCCAGCGATCGTGGTGTTTATTTTCGAAAGAAATCCTTTTCGAAATTCGACTGGAAAAAGGTCCTTTGCTTGTTCCGCAACGACCTTTTTCGTTTCAGGTGTTTTAGCTGCTTCGATGAGTTTTGGTTTCATCGCATTAAATAGGCGGGTTCGGTAAATACAAGCAGAAATGACACTTAGAAAATCGATTTTTAGAGCGATTAAACTCAACGTCGAAGGCTCATCGATTTTATCAGATAAATCGATTTCGCATTTTTCACTTTTGCCTTCGAGGGCACGCTTTGCCATTCGCGCGCCTATTTTGCTGAGATCCTTTTTCATCTCTGGAGGAACCTTATCGGTCGCAACCATTCCAAGAACGCCGTCGAATAATAAATCGAGAGGAATGTGGTCTAAAAAATCCTGAAACGCAGTTTTATAAAGTGCGGGATAAATTTCAGCGATCTGTGAGTTTATTAAAAAACGTGGATACGGAGCTTCCGCGAGAGGAAGAAGCGCAGAGCCGCGATCCATTCTATAAAGTTCGACTAATTTTCTGACTTCCTCGACCGTGGCTGAATGGGATCCTGTTTCAGCCATCGTCACCAAAACCGTTCGTGCATCATCTCGGCTAGCCGCATGGACTCCGGGACTAAAAAAACTCACTCCGGACCCAATGATCACAGTCAGGAGTAAGGCTTGGCTAAACTGAGTTACAAACTTCGACATTTTCGTCACCCCTAGAAAGGTTATTTAAACTTCTGTCCATGTATCACAGGGGTGGGTACGAAGTTAAGAAAAAAGATGCAGCGCGTTAAATAAATGATGCAACCAGTCACTGGCTGTGGTAAAACCCGGGACGTCTTAAAAAATCACCTGGGGATGTATTTTAAATCAGGTGTTAACTGTTTGATATTTTAGGGAAAACATGAAATCGAACCTACTCCTCATTTTCATTTGCCTGATCACCGTTTCCGAAGCGCACGCCGTAGACGCGCGCACCCTCCCCAAGGGCCGTTCCCGCTTCTCTTTTCTCTATGCCCGAACGGATGGAATCACCCAAAAATTCAATGACCAGGGCATAGCTGAAAATATCACTAAGCCGTATAACCTGAACCTCGATGCTGCGACTATCGGGACGGTTACCCCTGAACTTTCGAAACTCGTTAAACTCTTAAATGATACTGGCCTTCGGTACGATGCCTCACTGAGTGGAACTCAAGCAGGACCTGTGACTGCAACTGACCCAACAAAACCTCTCTTAGGGGATGCCCTCTCCAAAGGGGATTTAAACGTCGATGTCGAGGCAACTCAGTCGCAAAGCGTTTTCCAATACATGCATGGGATAACGGACCGACTCTCGGTCGGCTTCATGATTCCCATCGTGAGTAACCGCGTTCGGGCGGGCGCTGATATTTCTAAAACAAATAACACCATCCAAGACTATAAAAATTTCTTCCAAGGAGCGAATTCGGCTGGATATAAAGATGTCATCGAAGGACTTCAGTACCTCAACGATGCAAATCTCGAAACTCTCCAGTCTCTTGCACTTGAAAGTAATGGCTACCAACGCTTCGGAAGCAGTGAACAGTCGGGGGTCGGCGATATTAATTTCGGCGGTCGATATAATTACTTAAAAACTCCAAAGGAAACCTGGATTAATTCTTTCCAGCTCGGATTTTCTGCTCCGACGGGAAAGACCCATGCACCGGGAGCTATCACTGAAGTCGATAATGGGTCTGGTGTCTGGGATATTGCGTCTGCTCATATTATGAATTTTACTCCAGGAGGAACCCGTTCACCCTGGATGCTCTCAAACGGCCTCTACTATACACATCGTCTACCAGGATCTAAAATTATGCGCGTCAGGAACAGCCCTTCCGACGTGATTCCGAATGCCTCGACTGAAGAACCGATTTCACTCCACTACGCTTCAAAGATTTGGACTAATTTTGCTGCTCGCTATTCGATAAATAACGTCATGTCGTTTGAAACGACTTATGAATTTTATTACCATGGTGAAGATCGCTATCAGGGCTCTCGAAATAAAGACTATGGGTACTTAAGTGACCAAACCGAACTTTACTTAGAAACACTCAGCTTTACGTGGGCTATCTCACTCATTGACGGATATACACTGAAGCAGTTTCCAGTCCCTTTAGATTTCTCGCTCTCGTATTTTCAGCCGATGGCTGGAAAAAACGCAGTCATTGTACCCTTCGTTACGGCTGAACTCGCAATGTACTTCTAAGCCAGAAATCGTCACTTCTGAGTCGACGTCGCTATTGCGAATTTTTCTGCCCCAGCCCGGCGAGCCGTGTCCATCACTTCGATCGCAGAACCTAAAAAGGCTTCTTTATCACCCTCTAAAATCACCAGGCGGGAAGTCGTCATCGTAAATGCTTTTTTAACCGATGCTTCGAGTGTTCCATAATCCCCAGGATTCACCGACTGACCATTTACCTGCATTCTTC
>JBGSHQ010000127.1:0-6835 GCA_041752095.1 Bdellovibrionia bacterium | reverse complement strand
GACCGAAACGTTCGTGATGCCTGCCTCGAAAATCGCATCGAGCGCTCGAAAGGCAGCATCACGCGAGTGAACACGACCGAGGGCGACAAGCAGATCCGGGCGTAGAGCTTGAACACCCATGGAAACCCGGTTCACTCCGAGTGCCCGGTATTCTTCGAGCCTTTTCCGATCGACCGAAGAAGGGTTCGCTTCCATCGTCCACTCGGTACCCGCATGAACCCGTTCATTCAGTCTGAGTGGTGCGAGAGCGCGAACCATTGACTCGGGAGGAGTCATACTTGGAGTGCCACCGCCAAAAAAGATCGTATCAATCTGGCCTAGTGTGTCGGCTGACCGCACGCATTCCGAATGAAGCGCGTCCTCAAAAAGGAGTGGGTCGCCGTCGCCGGTCCGCTCACGGCCGATGGAGTAAAAATCACAGTAGTGACACTTCGACTCACAGAATGGGAAATGAATATAAAGCGACTGCATCTCGACAGGGGTTTACCCCTTTTCGGGCTTCCCGTACACTACGGATCTATGAATCAAGCAACGTCGAATCATCTCCACCCAGAACTCCTGACCCTTAGTAACGGCATTCCTCTCGTCCTCCAAAATAACGATAGTCCCGTCGCCTCTATATATTGGTGGGTTCAGACGGGTGCGGCCGATGAAAAACCCTCCGAGGCAGGATTCGCTCACTTTTTAGAGCACATGCATTTCAAGGACACCGACGCTAAAGATTCAGGCCGCGCTTCTACCGGCGCGATCGCACGCGCGATCGAAAGTTTCGGGGGGGATGTGAATGCATATACCTCCTTCGACCAGACCGTTTACCACGTAACTTGCGCCGCCCATCACTGGGAGAAAGTTCTGAAAGTTTTTGGAGCGATGGCGAAACCTCAGCGGTTTTTAAAAGAAGATTTCGAGCGTGAACGCGAAGTGATTTTGGAAGAATTAAAAAAGGGTGAAGACTCTCCAGGGCGAATGCTGTTTCAATCTCTATTTACTGAAACTTTTAATAAACACCCGTACGGACGCCCGGTTATCGGTTATGCGAAAATTCTTAAGGCTGCGAAAGTTGCAAACCTCGAAGCGTTTTATCGCCGCCAGTATGTTTCTGGAAACATGGGACTGATTCTCGTGGGTCCTTTCGAGGAGAAGCGAAAAAAAGCTCTTCTTAAAATCGTCGACGGATTATTCGGGAAGACCGTCATTAAGAAAAAGGCTGGGGCGCCGTCACTACGGCATTTCGATCCTCAAGTCGGCACACACGCAAAGTTTGCAAAAATTCCCTTCGATGTGACTACGCCGACTCTTACTTTTTCTTTCCGAGTACCCGATTTAAAACATCCCGATATGCCGGCCCTGGATCTCCTGGGTGGAATCCTCGGAATGGGCGAAATGTGTCGACTTTATCAGGCACTTTTCTACGGGAAGTCTCTGGTGAATGATGTGGGAGGAGGGCTCTACGTTCCTCTCGATCCCGGGATGATTTATTTTAATGCTGACGTCGATTCGATCGAAAAAATCCCTGAAGTTTTTTCAGTCATGCTCGATGAACTCAACCGGATCCAGACTGATGGTCCTACGGAAGCTGAAATCGCACGCGTCGTGACGAACTCCGAAAGTGAACGCTATTATGCACTCCAGAGCGCCGATGGAATTGCTTCTCGCTTAGGTTTTCTCAAGTTTCAGATCGGAGATCTCGGTTACGATGAGCATTACTTATCGGCTTTAAAAAAGGTCGATGCTTCAGAGATCCAAGAAGCGGCAAAAAAGTATTTCGATCTCAAACGAATGTCTTTCTCTGTCATGGTTCCCGAGAAAGATAAGGACATCGATCTGAAGCCGATTTACGAAATCGCCGAACGCCATTTAGGTGGAAAAGGTGAAAAATACGAAGATGCAAACCAACTGAAGAAAAAAGTTGGGAAAAAGACATCAAATAAATCGGCCTTAAATCCGATCGATATCGTTCCTGAAAAAATCACACTCCCCTCAGGAGTGCGCGTCCTCTACAGAGAGCGCCCCAACTCCCATGTCATGAGTGTACAGGCAGCGGTACTCGGAGGACTTAGACTCGAGGTGAGTGACCCAGTAAAATCTGCAGAACTCGATCTGGGTTCGAGTAACCTTTTATCGAGCATCTGGGCAAAAGGAACAGAGACTAAAAACTCGAGCGAACTCGCTACGATCATCGAAGGCGCTGCTGCTAACCTCGACGGATTTTCAGGTCGAAATACGATTGGTCTTTCTACGACGGGTCTTGCTCGAGACTGGAAAAAGCTCAGCAGTCTATTCTCAGAAGTTCTACTCACCCCCTCGTTTCCAAAAGATGAACTCGATCTTTCCCGTAAAGTAGTTGAAGACTCGATTCGTTCGATCGAAGATCATTCATCTGCGCTTTGTTCGAAGCTTTTTCACGAAACCGTATTTGAAAAGCACCCTTACGGAAAGTACGCGGCCGGGACGCTTGAAAGTCTTGCTTCGATCGATTCAGATCGGTTGAAGGCGTTTCATCAAAAATGGTTACGCCCTGATCGCCTCGTCATTTCTGTCGTTGGAAATGTATCTCGTAAAAAACTCGATCCGTGGCTTGAAGAACTTGAACAGAGCTTTGCTTCTCGAAGTCATGAGATTCAATCGAAAATTTCGGGCCTCCAGAGTATTGGAGATGAACCGGATCTAAAGGCTCCACGGTGGGTCGAGCGCTCACTCGGCCGAGAACAGGTTCATATTATTTCGGGAAGTCTTGGGCTCCGTTTCAACGATGCCGATCGATATGCAGTCCGACTGTTATCGAATGTCCTCGGTGGACAGAGCGGAAGACTTTTTATCGAACTTCGAGAGAAGCGGAGTATGGCCTACTCGGTAGCGCCGATTTCGATGGAAGGAATTGAGCGCGGTTATATTGGAACATATATCGGCTGTTCACCGTCTAAAAAAGATGAAGCCATCGCAGGGATTAAAAAAGTTCTCGAAGACCTCGCGAATAAAGGCCCGACAGACGCTGAAATGAATCGCGCAAAGGAATATTATCTCGGTCGCCGCGCTATGGACCTCCAGGGCGATGGTTCGCTTGCTGGATACTACGCACTCGAAACGGTTTATGACCTTCCGATTCGGACGGAGAGCGAGATCGTTAAAAGAATCGAAGCCGTTACAGCGAAACAGGTTCGTGAAGCGTGTCGGAAATATTACGTGGATGTAAATACGGTCACTGCGACTGTAGGATGATTTAGGGGATAAGCGAATGGATTCTGTTCTGAGTCAGTTCATCATTGCATTCACAGCGCTATTCGTTGCGCTCGATATTATCGGAACGGTTCCGATTTACCTCTCACTGACTAAAAATGAAAACGTCGAAGGAAGGCACCGCATCGTTAATAAGTCGATGTTAGTGGCACTGATTGTCGCGATTTTATTTATGGTCGTCGGACGCGCTACCTTTAAGCATCTGGGGATTAGTCTGAATGATTTTAAAATCGCAGGTGGGTTAATCCTTTTAATTATTTCACTCGCTGATCTTCTGGGAGGACCTGGAGCGATTCATGACAGTTCGGGGGAAACGGGGGTTGTTCCACTCGCAGTTCCACTCATCTCAGGTCCCGGAGTTTTAACCACGCTACTCCTCCAAACCGGGTCCGTGGGTTATCCCATTACTTTAGCTGCGCTCCTTGCGAACTTTTTCTTAGCTTGGATTGTATTACGTCACTGTGACCGCGTAACGAAATACATCGGTAAGGATGGAACCGTCGTACTTTCTAAAATCGCTGCACTCTTACTGGCGGCAATCGCCGTTGCGATGATTCGAAGTGGAATTTATGATAGCCTTGGCGAGTTTATTCGCGCGATGAAGTCCTGAGGTTTTACTGACTCCCTTGATTATCGTTTTTGATCGAATTCAGAACATTAATCAGCCGGCGAACGAGCGGTGCTTTTTCCGGAATTTCCATCTGTTGGTCTAGGCTTTCGTAGGTAATGAGATCACCCGAACTTAATCCGGCCTTTTGGAAAACTTCATCACTTGGGCGAATTTCAATTTTCCAGCCTTCACTCGTTTCCACGGTGTATGCGTAATTTTTTAGATCGTCCTGATGAAGTTCCATGTCAGTAATGCTCGCTTCGTTTAATAGGAGTCCTCGAATCGACTCTTCGACTTTTCGATTTGTGGGAGTGGAGCGTGATACGGACTTCGAAGGAGTGGCTTCTGTCAGAGGAGTGGGTTTTACCTCTTTTACGGGTATGACATCTTGGGTGGTTTGTGTTTGTTCAGGAGTGGGAAGATTATCGGGTATAGATCTGGTTTCTTCTGTTTCACGAAAAGAGTGGATGATCATCGCGCCTAAAAGACCTAAAAGTAGCGACAGGGCGACCCACTTATCTTTCATTCGCTAGCTTTTTCTGGAGCATCATCTTTAGAATGATCTGAGCCATCATCAAATACACAGACATATTGGATTTTTACGGTGCGAATCGCTTTATGAAATTCTTCTTCGGTTTCAGGTTGGATCGACCCATCGTAACGCTCGCGAAGACTTTCGATAAAAGGTGTACTCCACGTGAAGTTGTTCTCTTCGAACGCTTTCTGAGTCGTTGTTTCGAAAGTAGGATACTGGAGAGTGGGGATATGCTCTTTCAGGTTTTTTAAAAAAGAACCTATTTCACGTTTTGGATCTTTTCCCTTTGATTTCTTCGAGGCGATGAGTGCTTCCTCGAATGCAATTTTTGCGGAAAGTCGTTTTCGAAGATGATCCCGATACTGCTCAATCGGAAAAGGCACCGACTTAACTAGAATCGTTTTAGATCGAATTTTTTTCATTAAATCGACTGAAGATTCGGGCGGAATTTTCTCGGGACTGATTTCGTGTATAAGAGTGAGAGTCGCTTTTGGAAATGATCCATTCATCGTGCAAGGTTGACCGAAGAGTGAAACCTTAATCTCGTCTGCGAAAGCAGGTGTAGGTCGACTAAGACCTACCCCGAAAAGGGCGAGCGTCGAATAAATGACAGTTAAAGATGAATCATTTCGAGTCTTCACGTGATTAAAGTTTAGTCGAATTTCGCCAGTTTGACAGGGGAAACCCGTGTATTAAAATAGAAAGACGGGGAGGCGAATGCCAAAAGACTCAAAACTAAAGTTAGTAGCTCAGCCGCAGGAATACTTTTACGAACTTTTAGATGGTGCGTTTAGCAAGCGCTCTTTTAAACCTTCAGCTGAAACTGAGTTTTACCTCGTTAACCTCCTAAACCAGTTCATGACTGCTGACGCCCTCTATACGCGCGATGCCGATGGTAAGCGTAAGCAAGAGGCGCTTGCATTGCTTGTAAAAGAAGCAGTTGAAATGCCAGCCCCCGAAGCACAGAGAACAATGCTTCGCCAAGTGGGCGACGTCTCTCTTTATACGGCCGGTTTTTTTCAAGAGAGTTTAAATCGGAAGTTAGTTGATGTGGACTACTATATCGACATGGGGGGGCGCGCTTATCGCGAGGCCGCGATTCGCCACGAAGAAGCGGTGCTTCGAAAAATTTTTGAAGAACTGGCCCACCGATTCGGAAAGTTCGTCGACATCCTTGCTGATGTCAGCGACAAAACCATGCCTAAAACTGAACGCGACCTACTCAGGCTTTATGAAAACTGGATCACTACTAAAAGTGAACGGTCCGAGAGGCTTCTAAACGCTGCTGGAATAATACCGAACGTGAATACGAAGAAGAATGTTCAGTAATTTATTCTACTGATGCCTTAGTGATCTTATCTCCAACAACGATTTGTTGCACGACTTCGATTCCCTCAGAAACCTGTCCGAAAACGGTATAGCTTCCATCAAGCTGAGGGATCGGGCCGAGTGCGATATAGAACTGAGAGTCGGCTGAGTTTGGATCCTGGGCGCGTGCCATTGCGACGGTTCCTAATAAATGTTTCCGGGAATTAAATTCCGCATTTAATTTTTTACCACTACCGCCGGTTCCGTTTCCGTTTGGATCGCCACCCTGAATAACAAAACCCGGTTCGACTCGGTGAAAATTCAGTCCGTTATAGAACCCCGACTGAATAAGCTCCACGATTCGAGCGGTCGTGTTCGGTGCGTCTTTCGTATAGAAACGAAATTTAATTTTACCCTTAGGAGTTTCAATCGTTGCGACTGATTTCGATAAGCCCGCTTCGTCCGTCGAAAGATCGACAGCACCTGTTTTTACTTCGGTTGTAGCCGCTGGAGTGGTTTCCGATTGGCGATTTTTTAGAGCAAAGAGACTTACACCTAAACCGATGACAACGATTGCGCCAATTCCGTAGAGAAGGCCGCGTGGAGGAGTTTTTTCTGAGTTTGGGGACGAATTTTCAGTCATGTGCGAGCGTTCCTTTATTTAAATGAAGTTCTCATCTAGTATGGAATCGAGTTACTTATGGCACAAGACGAAAACGACATCCGAATGGCCTTCTTTGATCACCTCGAGGAGCTCCGAAAAAGAGCAATGCGGATGGCCTATGCATTCGTTGCTGGATTCATCGGGGCCTATTTCCTCTCGAACCCGGTCATGGAATGGCTTCGCGAACCCCTTTTCTTAGTCCTCCCTGCTGATAAACAGCATCTCTATTTTACGAGTCTTTTTGAAAACTTCATGACCCATTTAAAAATTGCGGGCTACATGACGGTCTTCGGGCTTTCTCCCTACTTTTTTTGGGAACTTTGGAATTTTATTTCACCCGGACTAAAACAGAAGGAAAAGAAACTCGTAATACCCTTTGTGAGCGCGGCCAGTATCTTCTTCATCGGTGGAGCGCTATTCGCCTATTACGTCCTTTTCCCAGTTGGCTTTAAGTTTTTTGTTACTTACGGGATGCCATCCG
>JBGSHQ010000126.1:0-2716 GCA_041752095.1 Bdellovibrionia bacterium | reverse complement strand
TAAGGCCGGAGCGAACCATTTTATGAACGACTTCTCGGTCAGCGGGTGTAAACCCTGCTTGACCATCAAAAAGTGCAATCACGACATCAGCGCGCTCAAGCGCTGTTTTTACCTGAAAGGCAATCTCATCTGCGAAACGATCTCCACCGAGTCCACCTGTATCGATGACGTTTAAGATATACCGCTGACCGAGAACCCACCACTCGACCTGCTCTTCAAGTCGGTCTCGTGTGACTCCGGGAAGATCGTGTACGAGCGCACGTCGACTTCCATAAAGGCGATTAAAAAGTGTGCTCTTACCAACGTTCGGTCGCCCGACGATCACAATTCGAGGTGCGTTTAATTTTGGTGCGGGTTGGATAATCATGATGCTGTTCTTTTCTTAGGACTTTTAGGGAGATCATAACCGAGCTGTCTTAACCGCTCGGGGTCCTTGCTCCAGTCTTTGAGGACTTTCACATTCAGACCGAGGAAAACTTTAGTGTCGAGGAAGGTTTCGATACTCTTGCGCGCGAAGGTTCCAATTTCTTTAATCTTCGCGCCAGCAGCACCGATAACCATGCCCTTTTGGCTGTCGCGTTCGACATAGATGGTCGCTTCGATCCGGATTGGTTTTGCTGCCTCATCAAATTTATCAATCGAGATTGCGCAGCAGTATGGGATTTCGTCTCCGAGCTTATGAAAAAGTTGTTCACGAATTTTTTCCGAGACGAAGTAACGCGTCGGACGATCTGAAATTTGGTCTTCATCCTCGAAATGAAATGGACCGACCTCGAGATTTTCCCAAGTGGTCTTTAGGAGCGGCGCAAGCCCATGTTGTTTCAGCGCGCTTAAACGGTACGTTGCAAGGACTTTGATCCCCCGCTCCGCCATCACTCGTTCCATTTCGGGTTGAAGGCTTTCGATCTGCCCGAAATTTCGCTTTAGATCGTTCTTATTAAAAATAAGAATGACTGGACGATTCGCTTCGATGAGGAGCTCGAGTACGGCTTCTTCGTGTTTTGGGGCACTGTCGGGGTCGACTAGGTACCAAATGATATCGGGCATATTTAACGCTGAACGAACTTCCGCCATCATGTAAGCGTTAATTCCACCCTCACGAGCGCGGTGAATTCCAGGCGTATCGATGAAAACGATTTGACCTTCTTTTTCGGTAAGGACACCGTTCACGCGTTCCCGAGTTGTCTGTGCTTTCGGAGTTACGATCGAAAGTTCAGTTCCGAGTAACGCGTTTAGAATGGTGCTTTTCCCTGCGTTCGGTCTTCCTGCGATAGCGACGAATCCAGATTTGCGAGTAGCGACCTTTTCGGTCGTATCGATCGGAGGAAGGTTTTTAGGTGCTTTACTAGACATTCGCGGTCTCCAGTGCGGAGCGGGCCGCGTTTTGTTCAGCGTCTTTTTTGGAAGACCCCTGAGCTTGAGCAACAGGTTCTGAACCAATTCTAACTTCGACGGTGAATGTCTTAGAATGATCGGGGCCGGTGGCGTCGATTAAATGATAGGTCGGAGTTACTTTTTTCGTGGCTTGAACCTTTTCTTGAAGACGGGTCTTCGGATCAGCGGAGTGAAGAATGTCATGGTCGGTTTTAAAGAATGGCTGGAATAGGAAGCGCACTACGGGATAGACGGCATTAAACCCACCATCGAGATAAATGGCAGCGACGATCGCTTCGAAGGTGCTGGAGAGAATCGAGGGTTTTTCGTTTCCACCACTCTGGGACTCCCCTTTACCAAGCCGAACCGCGTCTGCGAGTCCAAGTTTTACTGCGACGTCTGTGAGAGTTTTCTCATTCACCACGGCTGCACGAATTTTAGAGAGCCGACCCTCATGGGAGTCGGGATAACATTCGAGGAGAATGTCGGAAATGATCGCATCGAGAATCGCATCGCCTAGAAATTCTAGACGTTCGTTATCTCGGAGTGACAAGGGACGCTTCGGGAAGTGCTCATGCCCATAAGAGGTATGCGTAAGCGCTTGCAGAAGAATCCCGCGGTCCGAGAATGTGTATCCTAGGGCCGCTTGGAGGGCTTCAAGCTCTTTCATCAGTTTCACCTGTGAATTTAGTTTATTCAGTTTTTAGACACGATGCGGAATCTAGGTCTTCCTAGGTGGGAAGTCAAGGCTTCGCGAACTGAGTCACATTTATGATATTATTGGGTTTTTATCAAACAGCCCTTCGATCTGTCGAAATTTCTACCAGACATTTCGCAGCCTGGAGGTTGAAGGGTGAATCTTTCATTACCTCTAAGCTAACCGAGAGAGGTATTTACAGGGGTAGGACTTCCGTCGGCTGGTTTCGCTGAGAACTTCGCAAACTAATTTTCTAGCTGCACCGCTTCGCGCCCGCCCGCGAAGCGGTGCGTGGGCGTAAAAGAAGGTTCGGTTTTAATGAATGCTCACTCTCGCCCCGAATCTTTTTAAAAATTATTTTCTAAAAATAATTAAATGCGTTCATTTTTTTCTTGCGGGGTTTTTATTAAATTCACGGGAAGGCTTTTAATTTCGCGCCTGACAAACAAAATTGGCCAAGGTGAATGCGAAAATCCGGATTTTAAATTATTCACTAAAAAGTATGACGTTTTTTTAAACCCACTCATCCTCGATCGAAAAATCACTCTCTGGAAAACAGGTGTAGAGTGGAACGCGAAAGAAGGAAGTTTTATGAATGAAGAAAATAAATTTTCAGAAATTGAACTAGTTGAAAATTTATCAGCC
>JBGSHQ010000125.1:0-4564 GCA_041752095.1 Bdellovibrionia bacterium | reverse complement strand
ATCCGAAGTATTCGATGGAACCCGTCGCTGTCCACCTCTCAAGCCTCCTCGGCATGGACGTCATGCTTGCAGATGACTGTATCGGTGAGGGAATTGAACTTCTCGTGAAATCCCAGAAGTCGGGCACGGTGATGTTGCTTGAAAATCTTCGCTTCCATGCAGGTGAAGAAGAAAATGCTCCCGACTTCGTCATGAAGTTAGGCGCGCTCTGTGAAATTTACGTAAACGATGCCTTCGGGACCGCTCACCGAAAACACGCTTCCACTTACGGCGTCGCTGCTTTAGCACAGCAAAAGGGAATGGGATTTTTAATCGAAAAAGAACTGAAGTATCTCGAACCCCTCGTAAAAAATCCTGCGAAACCTTTCTACGCGATCTTAGGTGGTTCGAAAGTCACTGATAAAATTAAAACCGTCGAAGCACTTCTGCGTTCGGTAAACGGAATCTGTATCGGTGGCGCGATGGCGCATGCATTCTGGGCTACGACGAATACGAAGATTCCTGATGGCGCAAAACAACCGAAACCTGAAGACGTCGAAGCAGCGCGTGGGATCCTGCGCGAGGCAAAGAAGCGCGAGATTCCCGTTCATGTTCCATCCGACACAAATCTTGGTTTCGACATCGGACCGAAGACGGTCGAAGATTTTTCTAAGTTTCTCGCGAACGCAAAAACGATTTTCTGGAATGGACCACTCGGGTGGTTTGAGAAGCCAGAATACGCTGTAGGAACTTTCGATCTCGCGAAAGCGGTATCCGAAATCGGTGCGGTTAAAATCGTGGGTGGTGGCGATACAGTTTCTGCGATTAAGCAGTCGGGTTATGCTGCGAAGTTCGATCACCTTTCTACGGGTGGTGGCGCGGTTCTCGAGTTTATTGAAAACGGGACACTCCCCGGAATCGATATTCTGCGCCAAGGATATAAGCGCGAAACCACCCAAGCGATTACGCGCGAGCGGATTTAACCCTCGGGAAAAGTCATGGACCATAAGCGCGGAATACTCATCGCTGGAAACTGGAAGATGAACCTCGGACCGAAAGGGACGGCTGAATTTGCAGATGCTGTTCGGTCGAAGTGGAAGACCGCGCTTACAGATAAAACACGCGCTGCTATTTCAAATGGGAAGCTAGGCGCGCATGTATTCCCCCCCTTTCTTTCGCTCCTATCAGCGAAGTCAGAATTCGCCTCGACCCCAGTTACGGTCGGCGCGCAGAACGTGCACTTCGAAGAAAAAGGTGCCTTCACCGGGGAAATCTCAGGCCCGATGTTAAAAGAAATCGGGCTTGAGTGGACACTCGTCGCTCACTCCGAACGTCGCCAGTATTTCGGCGAGACGGATGAGACCGCTCGCAAGCGAACGGTGAGCCACCTTCGCCAAGGGTTTAAAGTCGTATTCTGTTTTGGTGAGACTCGTTCGGAAAGAGAAGATGGGCGCACGAATTCAGTTCTCGAAACGCAACTCTCGCGTGGTTTGCCTGAAAAATTATCGAGCGAAGAAATCGAGCGGCTCGTTCTCGCTTACGAACCCGTGTGGGCGATCGGTACTGGCCTCACGGCAAGTCCCGAGCAGGCAGAAGAAGCGCACGAGTACACGCGAAATTTTCTGATCGATCGTTATGGCCGCGACGCTGCTTCGCGGTTAAAGATTCTTTACGGTGGGAGTGTGACTCCAGAAAATATTCACGGACTTCTTTCGAAGCCGAATGTCGATGGTGGGCTTGTGGGTGGAGCGAGTTTGAAATCCGAGAGTTTTCTTGCGCTTTTAGAGGGTGCGGGCGGGCTTTTTTAAAACCGAAGCTCACCCCAGGGTAGCACGCTGACTCCTTTTTCAATTTTATGCACCGCTAAGCACGATGCAAGAGCCGTAATTGGGATCCCTTTGTGCTTTTCTCGAAATGCAGTAAGTGCGCGTAAATCATAGCTAGAGAGCGACTCTTTCTCGTAAACTTTATATGCAAACGACCCTTCTCGCGCGTGAACGATAAAATCGATTCTCGATCCTCGAGTCGTTTCATAATGAAAAACATCAGGTCGAGGTTTTGCTTGATATGAAAAATGAGAAAAACATTCGTTTAAAAACCAAATCTGCAAACACCGAAGCGAGCTAGCCCCGAGCGCTTTTGCAATGCCTGAATCAAAAATATAAAATAAAGATTTTCCTACCGAAGTTGGGTGGGGCTCAATTTCATATACCGCGAATAATGCTTTGAAAGCTTGAAGGTACGCCTCGATCTGACGAGGGGTCTTTCCAACGTTTCTAGCGATTTCAAGTCGTGTTGGAACTGAAAGAGTCGCGATTGAAACGAAAATTCTTCTTGCAAGGTCTGGGTTAAACTGACGAATACCAAAAGAAGCGATATCACGCGAACAAGTCGCCTCTACCCATTCCTCAAAAATTGATACTCGTGCAGATTCATCGCGAATCGCAAATATACCAGGCATTCCTCCGCGGTCTGCCCAGGCTTTTACTTCTTTGAGTAAAAACTCCTCTTTTCCATGAATTTCACCAAGGGATAAAGGGAAGAGCCTAAGAAGAGAAATTCGCCCAGTGAGTGATTCTTTTACACCCGTTTTTTTTGAAAATTCACTCGAACCGGAAAGCATAAAGCGTCCAGGTCGCTTCATTTCATCTACTTCGGCCTTAATGGTGTCGAAAAGAACTGGCGCCTTCTGGGCTTCGTCAATACAGACTGTTTTAACTCCGGGTTTTTCCGCCTGGGTTAAGAAAAGTGTTGGCTGCGACTGAGCGAGGCGCAACTCCTCATCACGGTCTAGGGAGATATACTTTATCTTCCGAAGTTGGCTAAGCTGTTCTCGGAGTGTAGTACTTTTACCAGTTTGCCTTGCCCCTAAAAGCCCTACGACGGGGAAAAGTTTTAGCCGTTTTTCGATGAGAGGGAGAATAGCTCTTTTTCTCGAATGAGGCATTTTTATATGTTAATAGGTATGTCTATTTATTGCAAGTAAGTGTATAAAATAGACATACTTTAAATGGGCAATTTTTTTAGTGCGCTCGATGCATAACCTAACGCAGAGCTTCGCCATCAGTGGGGGAATCCGTGTGAAAAAGATAAAAAAACCCATCCCATTTGAGTTTGTTTTAGAGGCGTTATCGAGCGTCCATCCTCGCACGAACCCGATGTTTGGATGCCTCGCTGTTTATGTGGGAGAAAAAATAGTTTTAGTCCTTCGCGAGCGCGAGAGTTCACCCGAGGATAACGGGATCTGGCTTGCGACGACCCACGAACACCATAAAAGTTTAAAAAAAGATTTTCCTTCCATGCGCTCAATCGAGATTTTCGGCCCAGGTCCAAGCGGCTGGCAGAATCTTCCCGTCGATGCGCTCGATTTCGAAGAGTCTGCGCTCCGCGCGTGCGAATTTATTCTTCAAGACGATCCTCGAATTGGAAAAATTCCGAAGCCTAAGAAATTAAAATCGAAAACTAAACCAGTAAAAAAGAAACCCGCGTAAATTTAACGTGGGCTAAACTCTCGTCCTACTGAATCTGGCGATAATTGTTTTCGCCCCAGCACTTAGGAGTCGCTCCATCTAAGGTGCAAATCGTATTACTCACCGATCCTGGGAAGAACGGATTTGCGCCGGCAGGATTATAACCCGATACGGTCACCGGAACATTCGTACCGATCGTAGTATTATTTCCTAGAGATGTTCCCATTCCCCAGCACTGGACTGATGACGTTAGTTTTACACAGCTGTGATTCATGCCAGATGTAATTGTTGTGCCTGTAGAAACACCTGACACTAGGACCTGAGTGGGCGCGTTTGAATTGGCACCATTACCCAGTTGCCCATTTACACCAGCACCCCAGCATTTCACTGTCGAGTTTGATAAAAGTGCACAGGTATGACCCCCACCCACTGAAATCGAAGTGACTCCGGTTACCGAAACAACAGTAGTAGGTGCATTTCGGTCTGTAGTGGTCGTATCACCGATTTGTCCTACGCCATTCGCTCCCCAGCACTTCACGCTACCGTCAGAAAGCAGTGCACAGGTATGATTAATACCTGCACCAATATCCGTCACTGTACCCCCGACCGTTATTGAAACGGGGTAATTATAATCAGAAGTTGTACCATTTCCTAGCTGCCCACTTCCACCCGCACCCCAGCACTTCACTGATCCAGATATCAGTGCACAAGCATGCCCACCCCCAACAGCGATTTGAGTTACTCCAGTCGTTAGTCCGGATACCTGAACAGGGGTGTTGCTATTTCCGTTAGCAGAGTTTCCGAGCTGACCTTGTATTCCCGCTCCCCAGCACTTCGCAGCACCACTCGTGTCAGTCGCACAGCTTAATCCGGTACCTAAAGCGATCTTCGTATAGCTCGAAACAGTAACTGGCACTGAAACCCACGCCGGTGAATCTGCATTCGAAGCATTTCCGAGCTGACCAACATTATTAGCACCACGACAGAAGAGCCCTTCACTTCCTGGAACGCCAAAAATTCCACAAACATGATTATTTCCCGTCGAAGCCTTATGAAAGGTGGGCGTTGGAGTTGGAAGAACAGTCGGAGTCAACACCGCTAATGCGGTATTCCCC
>JBGSHQ010000124.1:0-17360 GCA_041752095.1 Bdellovibrionia bacterium | reverse complement strand
TAATCCAAGGACCTCTCTTAGGATCCACGCTGACTTTTTCTGGGCTAAAATCCAAAAAAACGATCGAGGGGGGTGTTCTCACACCCCTATTGAATCTGAACGATATTCCCTCCTGTGCAACACATGATTTTGAAAAAAATCTGATCTGCAAAACTATAGAAAAAAAAATTGCGCTTAAACTACCGTTCGAACTGATTTCATATTCGCAAAATCCAGTCGATTTTACCCTAGGAGAGGAATGGGACCCTTTAAAGAATACCATTAAAGCAGGAACGGAACTATTGATAGCGGCCTGCAATCCTCATTCAAAAAACATTCCCGATGAATCAGCCTCGTTCCTCGCTTTTAAAAATGCCATGATCTGTAAAAAATCTGCAAATTTTACGACTACACTCGCTGTGAATTGTCATAAAAAATCTAAACGAGATGGAATTCTTGCGGTTTCATCGGGCGCTATCCAATGTGAACAAAAGTCGTCCTACCCTGCTTCATGGTCCATCACAACAGACCCTATCCCGGTCACTTGTCCATTAGGTACGAATCCCTACGAATGTCTTGCGGACAGTAGCTTAGATTTAACCACACAGCCCGCTTTGCGTGAAAAGCGAGCCCCTAAAAAGTCGATTCAATCGAATCCAACCACTCCAAGTGGTGCAGCAGGAGTAAACGGTGCTTAAGGTCATTGGAATTTTAACTGCATCGCTAGGATTCCTAGGGAATCCGATCGCTCAAGCAGGCGGGCCTAGAAATGCGGATGGAAAAATTCAAATTCCCCTATCCGCTGACATACGGCAGTTTGACGCTCAGAAAATCGAATTAGTCTACCGAGGTAAAATCCTTATAATACCCATCAATTATGCAGGACTTCCAAAAAACCTTGATCCAAAGCCTGGTGAATCGGTTCAGATAAAGTTCTCACTAAATGACTGGAGTAAGTTTTCGGATAAAATCCAAAATTTCAGACTCGGTAGCGAAACTCGTATCGATCTCATAGATGAGCTTAAGTAAATTTTACTTTCTCAAATTTTTACAACTGAGGATGCTTAAAATCTCTTCTGAGTTGGAATAAATCGGAAGTTTAAACTCAGGTGGCATTAATTCTGGCTCACCTGCTAAACTCAAAGTACACTTTTCGGAAATGATTTCGCCTTTCATTTTGAGTCGATACTTTCCTTGATGGATGAAATTTATACTCGGGCACTGAATTCCAACCATTTTCTCACTAGAAACGTATCCCGAGTTTACAACGACCAGACATCTCTTGTCCTGGCTACGCTCGAGACGAGCATAGATTTCAAATTCATTCGCATTAACCGGTATTGAAAATAAAAATATAAAAATGACTGATCTCATACCATTTTATTTCGACTTCGAGGTTTGAAAAACGGGCTCATTTTCACAGGCCCAAGCTGCAAGTAAAATGTCTCGATCTTCGCCGATTGCGCTGGATTCCATGAGGTCGAGCATTTTTTTAAGTCCATGAACTTTCTTTGCCATGAGTACATAGTCTAGCAAAAACGGAAACTCAGTGAGTGATTCTTGTGATTTAAATTGAGAATCTAAGCTAGTATATTCTTTTTGTAGTTTTTCATATTCGACCGGGTTTAACCCTTTAGTCTTAATTTTTCTCATTAATTCCCCTGATTTATTGAGTAAATTATTCCTTTTAGTCCAATATTTTTTAATTTCCAAATCAACCTGATTACGATTCGCATCGATTTCAGATAGAAATGAGTTCATCTGCTTACGAATACTTTCTTCGTTTACACCAAAATCTTTTTGGTCGAGCGCAGTTTGAATTTCTCGTATTTGAGTGCCGAGGTTATTGATGGATGACGTTACACCTCCTCCTAGTGTCGACGAGCAAACGGAGTTTCGGAGGACGTAGGATGAGGAAACTGTTTTTGAATCCTGAAAAAACCAACGATCCTTGTTATATTGGCTCACATCCGAAACATGTTTTTTATAACGATCTCGGACACCATCTGTTTCTTTACTGACCTCTGAAACTCCTTCTAAAAACGCGGATAGAAGGGGGTTTTCACGAAAGGTATCTAACCCATCTGAAAAATATGCATTGGGAGGCTTTAATAGAGAACGGTCTGAAGACTTGGGACCAAATGGACCGGTTTGAGTAAATTTTTCTGCTAAATAAATGCTACTCGTTCGCCAGTCGGTTGAGAATGGATCGGACTTCACTACTCTGCGCATGAGTGCGCCACTCGAGAGTCCTGCTTCTGACAACGAAGCCTTTCCCTTGTCATGAATTTGTTTTTCCCAGAAACCCTGAGTAAAAACCGATCCTAGTAAAATTTTTGTTTCCTCTTCAACATTGACTGCTTCTAAATCATGTCGCGTCTGAGAGAGAGAACAAAAACGACCAACGGGTTTAACAAGTCTGGCTAACTCGTTCCACCCACCTCCATAACATTGACTAATTAAGCCCTTAACAGATCGTACTTTATCCAAAACCCCACTTTTATTGAGTACATCGGAAAATTCAGCTGCCGTAATTTGGGTCTGAGGATTTTCCTGAATCACAAGATCATTAAACTCCGGATCTTTCTCATTGAATGAAAATGGATTCGCTTTACCTCCATGTCCAATCGTCTGAATAAGGAGGTTTTGGTTTTTTCCCCGAGGAAGCTCTCGGCCCAAGCTTCCAAACATCTTTTTTAAATCGTTAACACTGCATCCGTTTTTATTAGGACACTCACCCTCGAAAGTGATCGTCTTTTTATCTTTACGATCGCTGCCCGTGCAAACAAGAGTGGGTGCAAAAAGTCGTACTTGATGACCCATGGAGAGAGCGGATTCGATTGAACGACAAAGATCAGTGCGCTGGAAGGGTCGATCATCGACTTTCCCCGATGCACTGCGAACATTGTGATTTCCAATAAGGACGACTGTGTCGGCTAAAACAGTCGAAGAAAAACACTGTAATGCTAAGAACCCTAAGTAAATCGATCTTGTCGCCATCCTCTTCAAGCTTAACAAACCGCTTACTGTTACACCATGCGGCATATTTTTGACGAAAAAAAAGCCCCGGATTGAGACAATCCGAGGCTTTAAAAGTCTGTATCCAATACCAACGATTAACGCTTGGAGTATTGGTAGCGGCGACGTGCGCCGGAGAGGCCGTATTTTTTACGTTCAACTTCGCGGCTATCGCGAGTGAGGTGTCCAGCCTTCTTCAGCGGTGGGCGGAACATTGGGTCTACATTAAGAAGAGCGCGGGAAATCGCGTGCTTCACTGCGCCTGCCTGGCCGGAAAGGCCTCCACCCATGACATTTACATGGATGTCAAATCGGCCGACTGCTTCAGTCAGCTCAAGTGGCTGCATGATGATCAGTCGGGACGAAGGACGCGGGAAATAATCTTCAAAAGAACGACCGTTAACGCGAATTACGCCTGTCTCTGAAGCGCGTGGACGAAGGTAAACTCGTGCAATCGCAGACTTACGTTTACCAACTCTGTGGATCTGTTTTTCCATTTAAACCATTACTCCGAATATTAGGTGGTAGCATTTTTCTTCGCAGCGCCAACAACCGTCTTACGAGTTGCTGCCAGTGGAAGAGGCTGTGGGTTCTGTGCTTTATGTTCGTGCTCGCTACCGATGACAAGCTTAAGCTTTTTCATCTGGTGACGTGCAAGGTTTGTTTTAGTCGTCATGCCCCAAACAGCGCGACGAAGAATTTCCGTCGGGTGGCGCTTGTGCATTTCTTTTGCCGATTTAATTTTTAATCCGCCGATAAAATCGGAGTGATCGTAATAATTTTTCTTGTCCCACTTCGTACGTGTGAGCTGGATTTTATCCGCGTTCAACACGATAACGAAATCGCCCGCATCAGCATGCTTAGTGAAAGTAGCTTTATGCTTTCCACCAATCACGCGAGCGAGAACGGTAGCGATACGTCCGACCACTTGGTCTTTCGCGTCGACAACATACCATTTCGGGGCATTTGGGCCCTTGGGTTCGAATAAATGAGATCCAACTTGTTTTGCTTGATAAGACTTCTGCTGCAACATAGGGGTCAGGATATATCCAAGCTAGAGCCGTTACGTCAACGAAGTTAATCAGGATTTACTAAGAATTTCGAAATTCCACGATTTTTTAGATTTGTAGCTCATAGAAGGATCCCGAGAGGTTGGTGCTCTGCGCTATCCATCTGAAATTGCTGACTTTTTTTACTAGATATTCCCGATCGAGAAGTGAAGCTGGTAGGAGTCTTCGCCTTCTCGCTGATCCGGATTGAAGCCGATATCAAAATTTACAGGGCCGACGGGCGATTTATAGTGAATTCCCCCACCCACACCGTAACGAAGATTACCCAGATTATAGCGATCAAGATTCAAATTAGCGGCATCTATAAAAGGACCGATCTTCATACTGCCTGCAAAAGGTAAATCGAGTTGTGCACGATAATTTACGTACGTTAAACTTCCTCGTACAGCAGTTAATGTGTCGATAAAAATCGACTGTTCACGAAACCCACGCAAACTTCCAACTCCACCGAGTGTATACTGTTTAATGAGTGGAATCGCATAACTTGATCCCGTTACACCTTCTGGAGGAGTCGCAAGATTATACTCGAGTCCAGTTCTAAAACTCAAAAACAAATCGATCCCCTTCGGGAGCGGGGCAAAGAAATCATTACGAAACTGGAGGCGGGAATAAGCAATCGGTGGATCATCGGGTGGACTATTCTGAGATAAAAACTCAGGCCGTGCCAAATCCCATGAAAGCGTAGTGTACGTTCCTCGTGTAGGAGCAAGTGGACTGTCTCGTCGATCCAGAATCAGTGTCGGTGTTATCGAACCAATTCTAAGTCGTTGATTATCAGAATTCTGGTTCGCATTTTCTTGCTGAATCACCTCGAACGAATAGGCAAAAACACCCGTAAAAACATTACCTGCTCTTTTATAAAAAGCGCGTTCCCAACTCATCTGTAGAGCGATAGTTCGCGCATCAAAATTAATGAACTGCGAGCGCTCGAAAGAAATTCGCGGACGAAAAGTGGTCTCTCCCCATGAAAACCAAGGCCAAACATAACCCAGTGAAATATTGTATTCGATAAAACAATGATCAGCAGCGGGGGAGTTCGCCTTCTGCTGAGTGCTTTGGCAGAAGTCATAATCACCCAGTCCGCGAAAACGTCTATTCGCTGATCCGGTAAGGAGTACAGTATGATTATTACCCCACAAGTTTCCGTACGAAATTTGACCGAAAGTTCGAGCACCTATATCGTTTCGAACCCCAATACCGCCTGCAATCAGCCCCGGTGTCCCTTCTTCTAAAGTAACACGTAAAATCTTACCATTCTTACGATCTGGATCTGGAAATGCCTTAATCGAAGCCGAAGCAAAAATTCCGAGTCGGCGTAACTTCGCTTCGGATCTCGACCATGCACTTTCTGAAAGTATAGAATCCTCTTTAAGCTCGAGTTCACGAAGAACTGAGCTAATTTTGGTTTTATTTAATCCATCAATAACAATTTTACTTACTCGGTACTGCAATCCTTCATCAATTTCGAGTCGAATTTCAGCACTTCTGTTTTCTTGGGAATAGATAACGAGTCTATTTGTACCTTCATTTTTAATTTTTATGTCGAGATAACCTAAATCCCTAAATTGGTTCTTAATTTTTTCCAATCCACGATTCAGGGAATATAAATCTAACGGTGAACCCACCTTGTTTTGTATAAACTCTGATAATTCACTCGATTTAAATACCGTTAAACCTTCGTAAGAAATCGAGTCTACAACCGTTTGTTCACCCTCATAAATATAAAAGACAAGCTCAACACGAGAATTATTCGAGCGATAGTTACGTGAAATAGAAACTAACTTTGCTGCAAGATAACCCTGTGATTTTAACCATTCAATTAAAACTTCAGCGCTTTTTTCAATTTCTCTCGCTACAAAATATCCCCGTGCTACGGACGGAGATGCTAATTCGAAATATTTATCACGCAAAATGTCCGCGCTAAAAACTGAGTTACCATCAAACTCAATTTTTTCAATTTCGACTCGTGGGCCTTCGGTGATGATATAAGTAATTTTACGCTTTTGATGAATTAAATCTTCAAATGAAAAGGTTTCAATTTTAATTTTATCATAACCCAGCCTACGATATTCATCTTCGAACCTGGACTTGAGACGCTCGACATAGTCCTGACTAAATCCTAAAAGACGTTGTTCATCTATCCAGCTCGTAAATTGACTGTTTGCAAAAACAGTATTTCCTCTAAATCCAAAATCAACACGTTCACCAAGGGATATTTTAATTTTAATTTTTACCCATCGCCCCGTACTTGAAACGATCGCTGGAGATAAATCTACACCGTCCGGTTGGGTAGTTTCGCCTACCGTTTCATCAACTTTCGCAGATAGAAAATCATACCCTGTTAAGGCGTCTTGTAACGAGCGATATCCATTTAAAAGCTTTTCACGATCATACAAATCGCCCCGACTTATTCCTATTCGGGAAGACAAACTGAAGAGACGGGTATTCCATTCTGGTTTATCATATTCAATATCTATGGATAATATCCGAGTGGGTTTACCTTCTGAAATTACAATTTCAAGAACGTTCTCTACTCGGGTCGTAGGCTTAACAAGTTTTTGAATAATACGAGTTTCAATTTTTACCGCTTCATAACCAGCAGATCGATAGAGTTCCTGTAAGTTTTTTACGGTCTGAATAACCTTAGTACGCTCCAATCTGTCACCAGGAGCTACTTCGATAATTCTTTCTAGATCTTTTTGATTAAATGCTGAAATCCCGAGGAGGTTAATTTCATCAACATCAATACCCGATGATATAATTGGGGCCGCATAAGAGCTCGACAGGAAAACAAAGAAAAAGATTAAGAGAAAAATCTTTTTCACTTAAACCGCCTTTGAAGTTTTAAGTCGAGACCAAAAGAGTTTCGCTTTGGATCTTCTGCGGTGGCACCTTCGATGCTATCCCAGACTCCAATTACGGACAGTCCATTCGTAACATTAACTTCTGCGTTTACTTCCCTTTGGATGGATGTCCCGACCCCGACTGTACTCCCTGCCGATACACCAAACCTTTTTCCGAATTGTCGTTTAATGACAATTTTTGGAGCCGTCCCAGCATCTGTAGCTGTGGCACGTGAAAACACACTTGTCCCAGTTCTATCATCGACAGCCTCGTTGATCCCAATTTGTAATCCGGTTTTCGCTTGAACTTCACGATTAAAATCTAAAGAGTGTAGAACAAGTGAGGCGGCTTCGCCTTGTTCATATGCAGAGCGATCGGAAGAGCGAAATTTACGTGTTTCGTCGCCAGTTACACCCAAAGCTAACAAGTTTAATATTTCGGGTTCTGGCATGGGTGGATTAGATGAGAATTCAAATTTTTGATTATCAAACCTTCCAGTCGCAAAAAGCTGAATCCTCCGATTTGCAATTTCTGCAAAGGATAAAACCTCAAACCTAGGATTAATTGCTGTAGGATTATCAAACTCCATCATGCCTGTCTGAATTTGAAAGGATCGATCTTTAAAGAGAATTTTACCTTGGACGGCGCTTCCTGTTCCCATCGGAATCGGATTATCGATATTTCCAGTAATTCTTAAATCGCCTTTAGCCTCTAAATCCATGAGCTCGTTCTGAATAATAATATTTCCAGGAGCGGTAACACCTATGTCGAGTTTTAATAATTGCGTGACCGTAGAAGAATTAGAGCTCGCGGGAGGTAGATACTGCACGGTTCTTAAACCAGGCCCTCTCACGTTCGCTATTTTTTCTCGGCTAATAGCATTTTCTAAAATAATTTTTCCGCCAACCAAATAGGGGCGTGATTCACCCTTAACCTCGACCCTGCCTCGGACTTTAGCTACCTGAAATGGGTAAAATTTTAATTTATTGCCATTCAGTCCGATACTCAAATCGAGAGTTGGCCACTTCGTTACAAAAAAATTGAGTGAACCATCCAGGGTTGCGCGAGCAGACGCCAAATCAGACTCAATACCATCAAGTGAGAGCAATCCCTCTTCGAGAGCAAATGGGCCGTTAATATTTTCGATCGGTGTTTCAATACCCGTTATCCGAATGACCCCACCCTCCACATTACCCGATCCTGCAATTTGGGGAGCTTTTAAACTGCCACTGATATCTAAATCGACTTCAACCACTCCATCTGACTTTTGGACGGCGGAGGTAAAAAATTCAGCAATCGATAAATCTATATTGCCACGAATTTTTCCGCTTAAATTTCCCGAGTTCGATTTCATTGAAAATAGCGTTGCTCCTTCGTCCCCAACGAGTTCTAAACCAGGAATAGAAAAACTACCTTTTTCGATTTTAAAATCAATCGGGTGATCTAAGTTAAAAGATGTCCCTGTCTTTCTAAGGGTATAATCTGAAAAACGAGCTTGACCCGTTCCAACTTCTGCTTGCCCAGATAAAAATTCGAGCCGATAGTTACCACTGATACGACCCACTAGATTTTCATCCTGCATCAGACTCGGGTTTAAAAGAAGAATCATCGGTGAAAAATCAAGGTCATTCGCCTTAACCTCAAAATAGCTTTCTTTGCCCACATTAAAATCATAAAGAGCTTTTAATGAGGCTTGGTTGCCGATTCCATTTCCCTCGACACGAGCACGGCCGTTTTTTGTTTCGACGAGTAATGCCGAATCTTCATATCGATTTCCACGAATTGCAAGATTTGAGAGCCTGAGTTCAGTCTTTGATTCGACAGAGCCTTGTGGACCTTTACCAACTGATGTACCCGACACTGCTCCTCTGAGGGGAATATCTAAACTCGCTAAATGGTCGACGTCACTTACGGAGAATGAATCGGTCGAGATTTTCCAATCATAATTTGATTTTGCATCGAATGAAATATTTCCATAGATTCGTCCTTGGCGCTTCATTCCTTCAAAGTCTGAAATAAAATATTTTCCCCGATCGTATCCTCCAGAAATTTTTACTTTAGAAAATCGCTCGCCAAAATATTCCCAACGATTACCCGTTATGGAAGCATCTACCATCATTTGGCTCAGCGATATTCCGCCATAGACTCTCATTTGGGCTTTCATGCCGCCTGTAATCGTTTTTGGAAACCACCAAAACTCTTTCGTAAATGAATCAAAAATACTTAAAAAATCATTGATATTTCCACCCTCAGGAACATCAACATTAAAGTCCATGGATTCTTTTAACCCTAAATCCATCTTTCCGTTTAATCGGTATCGAGTATGACCTTGGTTACATTCCAGGTTTTGGAATAATAGTTGTGAGGGTTCATCATCCCAGGTTACTCGACCACGAAATTCACCAAAATTTAGAGATAAATACTTGAATTCTTTTATCGATCCATCAAAATCGAGCTTTACTGAATCCGAGTTTCCATGGACGTGAATCGCAAGCGCGCCAGATCCTTCAATCGGATTTTCTGCAAGTATCCCAAATTCTTTAAAATCAACTGGGCCGCCGCCTAAGATTTCATAAGTTGTTTTTTTTCCGGGTGCGATTCCAATTTCCCCTTCTACCGTTAGCCGAGAGTTTTTCATCCCTAGGCTCAGGTTTTCAAATTTTACTGCAGATGCATTAACGGATACCGGACCCTTCAGTGAAACTTCTTTAAGGTGAATGATTCGATTTAGCTTTTTATTCTCACCTAATCTCTGATTATCAATCTGTAATCCTTCTACTTTCCAGTCGACCTCAGCATGGATATCTAATGGATTCGTATTTGCAGGTGGAGAAAATTTAATTTTTGTTTCGCCAGTAATTCGACCATCAAGTGGAAAAAGTTCCTTTAAAAGTTCTGCTCCAATCCAAAGAACATGAGCTCGTTTTAATTTTATTGTTGTTTCGATGGGTGCAGGTTTTGAAAGGTTATACTTAAATGCTCCGACTTCAACTCTTCCACCTAGTCCTGGTTTACCATTCGATTTTTCAATTTCTGCTGATTCAAGTACTGCTTTTTTTACAATAATATCATCAGCGGCCCCTGAAGTATTACCATGCGCCGAGTAACTTCCTTCCACTTCTGCTTGATCAAACCGATAGTTTCTAAAAGTAAACTTTTCACT
Source organism: Bdellovibrionia bacterium (assembly GCA_041752095.1). Taxonomy (GTDB): domain Bacteria; phylum Bdellovibrionota; class UBA1018; order UBA1018; family UBA1018; genus JACMQW01. The sequence goes on along the minus strand of JBGSHQ010000124.1, from coordinate 7,286 downwards.
TTTTAAAACGCCAGTTGCCGATAATGTTTCCGGCACCCGATCTAGCTCCATCTGAGCTCGGCCATCGAATGTGACATGACCTTGTGGAACCTCTGAACCGGTCTTGCCATGGGAAAGAAAATCAAGCATTCGAGCTAAGTCACCCTGGAGTTTCAGTGCTAGATCTGCTTTTAAACCGGAACCACTGAGCAAATCACCTTTTACGGTTCCACTTGCGGAAGCTTGGGTCCCTTCACGAACTAATTCGAAGTCACGAAGCTGCACTCCACCTGCCCCTGCGCGTGCTGAAATTCTTAAACTATCAAGTGTCTTTGGGTAGGGAAACGATGATGGCGTTTCTGCTTGAAACTCGCCTAGATGTACTGCGATATCGTAGAAGCTTTCATCCTTCTCGTTTATTTTTTCAATTTCTACAGATTTTGCATTAAATTTTGTTTTAGTCTTTAAGCTTGGGATCTCAAGCTCTACAGCTGTATTTTCAAGCGCAATGCGATCGGTTTGTATATCCACTAAGTCTTGCCAAGATAAGCCACTTGTCTTTTTTTTCTTTGCTGTATCGGCCTTCGCAATTAATTTTGTCTTCACTTTTCCATTAATAATTTTTACTTCGTGGATACTCACTCGACCTGAAAGAATTTGAATAGGACGAAAGGATACTTCCATTTTTTCTGCTTCGATTCGAGTTCCTGCAGGTATTCCCGCAGCATTTCGTTCTGATGCTTCAATACGTGGATTAACAATTCCAACACCCGGTGGATAGATTTGAATTGTAATGTTTGAAAAATCTCCACTGATTCCTAAGTTTTTAGGAATATACTTTTCGAGTGCACGCTTAAGCTGATTTGCAAAAGTGGCACTCTGGATATACAGGGTTGCGCCCAGTATGAGGATCGCAACGCAGATGAAAAAAAGTATTATTGGGTTTTTCCGCATTTCCTAATCGCTAAATTCATTCTTTCTTTTACATCCCGATACTCGGGATCAATTTGGTTTACCGCATGGTACCAACGGACGGCAGATTCATAGTTTTTAAGTCCTTCTTCAGAGACGCCTGCAAGGTAGCCAAAATCGATTTTTTCTTCAGCCGGTATGCTCTGGTCTGCTATTAATGATTCGAGTTCGACTAGTGCTTCGTAGAATTTTGATTGTGCAACATAGGTCGTTGCGAGAAGTCCGCGCGCTTTTCTTTCATATCCTGATGTTTTTGCAGCCACTTCAAATTGCTTGATCGCGACTTCGAATAATTCCATCGATAAAAATCCAATCCCTAAATCGATTCGATCTTGAGGTGTAGCACCAACGCATAAGCCCTCTAACCCGCTTAAAAACAGGCTCATTTCTACCGGAGTTTTAAAGAGCTCAGATTCAATGGGCTTAGATGCTCCTACCTCTTTTTCGAGATCATGAAGAATCTCTTCGGCTGAGTGTTTTTCTTCTTTTGATTTTTTATTTTTCGAGCGAAGAAATGAGGATCGTGGGATTTCTTCTTTTCCGAGAAGTCTTCGGATTTCTATATTTTGAATTTCTTCCAGTCGTTCACGCGCAGTAATATTAGCAGGATCCATCCTAAGAACGAGTCGAAGCGTTACTTTCGCGTCATCAAAAAATCCTTCTGTGATTTGGATTTTTGAATTTACAAGAAGCTCTTCGACACCAGGTTCTGCCAACGGTCGATTCACTGATTTTGTTTGAAGAAGATCATCACCGAGATCGACGCGAGTAGAATCCTTCATAAAACCTCATCCGTGAGAATTTTTGGAGTTCACTAAAGTCAAATCCTCCCATCCTGGAAGGAGCTATGAACTTTAGCCATCTATTCGATTTTACTCGGATTTCGTCAGAAACTCTTCCAAAAAATTCGTGTCGTATTCGGCATTCGAAAACGCTTCGGTGGCAAGGATTCGACGATGCAGAGGGATGTTCGTTCGAATCCCTTCAATGACATATTCGTCAAGAGCTTGCCGCATTTTTGCAATCGCTGAAGCGCGATCCTTTGCGTGGACGATAAGCTTTCCAACCATCGAGTCATAGAACGGAACTACTCGATATTGATCATAAACAAACGAATCATTGCGAACTCCGAATCCGCCTGGAACATGAAGTGCGGTGATTAGGCCTGGCGAAGGAGCAAAGGTTACCGGGTCTTCGGCATTTATCCGACACTCGATCGAATGTGAATTAATAACGATATCGCTTTGCTTTAGCGTCAGTTTTTCACCTGCTGCAGAGCGAATTTGTTCTTGGATCAGGTCGACACCGGTAACCATTTCGGTGACCGGATGTTCGACTTGAATTCGGGTGTTCATCTCCATGAAGTAAAAATCGAGATTCTTATCAACAAGAAATTCAACAGTGCCGACATTTTCGTATTTAACGGACTCGCAAAGTTTCAATGCTGCTTTTCCCATGCGATCCCGCATTTCAGGTGAAACCACGGGTGATGGGGCTTCTTCGACTAACTTCTGGTGGCGACGCTGAATCGTACAGTCGCGTTCACCTAAGAAAATTCGGTTTCCATGTTTATCGCAGAGAACTTGAATTTCTACGTGCCGAGGGCTCTCACAGTATTTCTCGACATACATAGCAGGATTTCCAAACGCGGCTCCTGCCTCTGCGGTCATTCGACCAAAGTTTTCACGGATCTGCGAACTATTACGGACGATGTGAATTCCACGTCCACCTCCGCCGGATGCAGCCTTTAAGATGACCGGAAATCCAATTTTTTCAGCCTCAGCTACAGCTTCGTTTACATCGGCTACCGGATCGATGGTTCCAGGAAGAAGTGGAACACCCGCATCCTTCGCGTATTTACGTGCTCGGGTCTTCTCACCCATTGCTTCGATATTTTCTGGACTCGGGCCGATGAACGTCATTCGGCATTCACGCGTGAGACGCGCAAACTCTGCATTTTCAGAAAGAAACCCGTACCCAGGATGAATTGCATCGGCTTCGGTAATATCGGCAGCTGAAAGAATCGCGGCGATATTTAAATAACTGAGCTTAGACTGGGGCGGTCCGATACAGACCGCTTCGTCAGCGAGTTTAACGTGGAGCGATTTTTCATCAGCAGTCGAATATACGGCTACTGTTGATATTCCCATCTGTTTACACGCACGGATCACTCGAAGAGCAATTTCTCCGCGGTTTGCGATCAGTATTTTTCGTATGGGAAAGCTCTTTTTACCCATCTTAGACTTCAATAATAAAGAGGGGTTCGCCGAATTCTACGGGCTGGCCATTTTCGACAAGCGCCGAAACGATTTTACCATCAAAGTCGGACTCAATTTCATTCATGAGTTTCATCGCTTCAATAATACAAATCGTCTGACCCTTACGAACCGACTGGCCATCTTTAACGTAGGCTTCTGCGTTTGGATTAGAGGACCGATAAAAAGTTCCCACAAAGGGTGAGAGCATTTTCTTTTGGTTGGATGGGAGTGGAGAATCGGAAGGAGCTTTATCCTTATTCGAAGTCCCACCACTCACTTCACGAGTCGAGGAAACTAAATTTGGAACAGAACTCGAGGCAGGTACATGCATCGGAGTGTAGGCCGATGCAGTGGAAACGAAAGCTGGAGAACTTCCATGCATACGGACATGAACGCTCCCTGCCTTATCTTCCATCTCAAGTTCGCCGACTCCATACGAGTTCATGAGCTTGAATACTCCCTCAAGTCTTTTTAACTCGGGGGACATCGGGGTTAATTTTTCAGCCTGTTTCGAGTTCTTAGATAACTTTTTCACTTATTTATTCGCTTTTTCTACGTATGAAACTTCACGCGTATCGACCTTAATCATATCGCCCTCTTTTAGATGGAAAGGGACCTGGACAGTAGCGCCGGTTTCAAGTTTAGCAGGTTTCGTTCCGCCGGTGACCGTATCCCCTTTAAAAGCGGGATCGGTTTCAACGATTTTTAAAATAACGAAAGTCGGAAGTTCTACCGCTAGCGGGCGATCGTTATAATACATCACCTGTACAACTAGATTTTCTTGGAGAAGGTTTTTCGAATCCCCCAGCGTTTCCTCTTGGATCACGACCTGGTCGTAGGTCGACTGGTTCATGAAATTATAACCAGCAGAATCTTTATAGAGGAACTGCATCTCGACTTGCTCCATATTCGCGCCGTCGACTTTATCTCCGGAGGTGATCGTTTTTTCGGTCACGTTTCCGTTCAGCATGTTTTTTACTTTCGTGCGAGTAAACGCGCGGCCTTTTCCTGGGCTCACGTGTTGGAAATCCACGATTTCGTAAGGAACTTTTTCAATCTCGATCTTCAGTCCTTTGCGGAACTGGTTAGTTGCGTATTGGCTCATAGACTTAAAGAGCTATCACGCCTTTAAATGGGCCTGCAATGGTAATTATTTGAATGATTTAAGGTACTTATACAGCCGGATTCAGATTTCGGTACCGTTCGATCTTAACGAGGAGCCCCTGGAGGAGTTCAATGCGGTCGATTTGATCGGCTGTCTTAAGTTTTTCATCGCCTGAAATCGCATCACGAGCAGGTTTAATCATCATCTTCTGGGGTGCTGGGTCTTTCCGAAGGATGAGCATTCCATCTTCGTAAGCCTGAGCTTCGAGTTCAGCGACGACTCGAGCCGTCTCCGTATCTCCCGGATTAAAATAGAGGAGCATCTTAAATGCTCCGAGAGCATCCGACAATCGCCCGAGCATTAAACTACTCTCAGCGAGAAGTCTCTGAGCTACGATATTATCGGGAACTTCGCGAACGACGATCGAGAGTTCGTTTACGACTTCGTCATACTGCTTTTTTTCAAAGAGCGCTCGCGCAAGCGCCACTCGTCCGCCGACGAAGTTCGGATGGACTCTTAAGCCCTCCCTGGCGATCTCGATCGCTTCATCGAGGAGACCAGCCTTGCGGTACGCTTCTGCGAGAGGAGCGAAAATCCGAGAAGTCGGATCTTCCTGATACTTTTTTAGATAATCATAAATAAGTGGGGAGAAGCTTTTATGATCCATTAATATCTCCGAAGCGCTGATGACTGTTTCGTTTCGATTTCAGCGCCTTTACTCATCACTTCTTCATTTAAAATTCGGGGGGTGACGAAGATAAAGAGTTCGCTTCGGTCCATTTTTTTGGATTCACTTCCAAATAATGTCCCGATAATTGGAAGCTTCCTTAGAAATGGAATACCTTCTTCACCAGATATTTCGCTCATGGTATAGATTCCACCTATCGCAATCGTCGATCCGCTCTCGACCACCACTTCTGTTTTTATACTCCGATTCGAAATACCATTCTGTGTTCCTGAAAGCTGAACGGATGCATCATTAGCAATATCGATTTTCATCACCACATTTCCATCGTTCGTCACTGTTGGAGTCACTGCTAACGAAAGATTTGCCGATCTCACTTCAGCACTCGCAATATTACCTCCGTTTGCTGGGTTTTGCGTTATCACCGGAACGAGAACGGGTTGGCTTTGGACGATATTCGAGGTTTGCTTATTTAAAACGACGGTTCGTGGTGATGAAACGATTCGATTTTTTCCTTCGGCCTCAGCGTAATTTAATAAAGCTGAAAGGCGAAGATTCGCAAGAGGCGCGATCGCTAAGTTCATCCCCAAGGCGTTAGAACCCACGGCTGAGTTCGATGACGCATTCCCGGGGAGTAAACTACTTGCAAGACCTTGAAGAAATGAACCGCCAAGGGCACCAAAATTAGGGGTCGAAGTGAAACCGAACTGCCCCCCCATAGTTTTAGAGAAGTTTTCAGACGCGACGACGATCTTCGCCTCGACCTGAATCTGTGGAGTCTGTCGATCGAGGAGCTTAATGATTTTAGCCATTCGCTCGAGATTATCCGCGGTATCCTGAATAATGAGTGAGTTTGTTCTTTCATCGACGATGATCGTATCGCGTGCCGCAGTGCCTGCACCGGCCTGACCGCCACCGAAACGGGATAAAACGGGCATTAAACTCTGTCCGGTGGCGTAACTGAGTGGGAAAATCCGGGTTACTCGAGGGGCACTATTATCCGACGCAGTTTTCGCTGCTAACTGAGCTGTTTTTTCTTGGGTTAAAGTCGTAAGTGTTGCCACTCGTAAAATATTTCCCGTTCGTTCCGCTCCGAGTTTATTCGTCGTTAGAATCGTGTCGAGGGCTAAATCCCATGGCACATCCACGAGTGAAAGATTCACCTTACCTACGACATCAGACCCGATAACCATGTTAAAACCAGAGGTTTCCCCGATGAGCTTAAAAACATCGGAAAGATCCGCGTCTTTCACCTGGAGAGTAATATGTCGACCCGTATATTTTTTTACCTGCTTCGACTCGAGAAACTGATCGATTCGACCTTCAGGTGTTGCTGCGGGATCAGCTTCAGCACTTACGGATATTTTAACCTGGTCAGAATGATCCACGGTTTTATTGTTAGTGTTTTTTACTGCGGGTAGAGTTGGGAAAATATTCGGGTCTGCCGCACCGTCGAAACCGACATAGAGCCTAGAGCCTTCTGCTAAGGTCGAGACATCTGCTTTTTCACGCATCTGGACGATAATGCGGACGGCGTTCTTACCATCGACATTATAGGGACTGATTAATGAGATTTTCGAGTTAAAGCTCGAGGTGTCGAGTCGTCGACTCGCGTTTGAGTTCGTAAGCTGGGCATTTTTAATTTCGAAGATCACTTGCTTATCCGCTAAGTTTTCTATTTTTTCAAATTCGATCGGACCATCACCCACGACCACGAGCTGGTTAGGACTCGATTTTCCGAAAAACTCGACTCGGCTAATTTTTGTTGCCGCGAAAATTGGGTCTGAAATCGCAGAAGCGATAACCACAGATATGATAAAATAAAATTTACAGACACAATTCATTTTCATTCTGACCTCGTATTAGCTTGTTGATCCATTCCGATTTCTGTATCGAAAAGTTCAACTTCGCCGAGTGGGTTAACAACTTTTTCACGAACGACGATCGACTTCGTCGTAATCTTAACGACGACCCCATCTCTGAGGCCAACTTTCATTTTTTCAGAAACATAATGAGTTTTTCCATCGGGTGAGAGTAACATCGCGCGCATCCGTATAGGGCCGGTAATGACTCCAGTCACCTTAAAATCGGTTACCGAAAAACGTTCTAAATCGGTTCGGTTTTCTTTTTCTTCTGAAACGCCAGGTTCCTTAAAAGGATCTCGAAATTTTTTATAATCGACACCACTTGCAGACGGAGTTCCTTCCGCGAAAGCGCTCGAAACTAAAGTAAGAAACAGAATGAGTTTTCTCATTTCTTCGCGGCTCCCGGTCGTTTTTAGATTACA
>JBGSHQ010000123.1:0-5321 GCA_041752095.1 Bdellovibrionia bacterium | reverse complement strand
TCTAGCGACGGAAAAGAATTCCCCGACTCTAGAAGACTGCAGAAAACTTTTATCCAATGTGTCCACAGTCGCTTCAACATCGGAAATCAATGACTTCGACTTTTCTAAAATCCCAAAAATAGTTGCTGAACATTTCTATGGAATTTCAGAGTCAGTACCTATGGGAGCAAATTCGATCGAGGCCCGCAGAGAGGTCGAAGAAATAGTACGCTTTGCAAACGAACAATTTAAACGCCGCGGATGGAGTCCCGAGTTTCTAGAAGAGCGATTAGAAATCGCACGCCGCTTTGCCGATCGTTCTGAGTATGTTGTTGTAAAAGAGAATTCCGGACCAACCTTCCGCGATCCCAAAAAAATTACTGGAACAGTGGGCGTTACAGTTGCTCACTCATTTAATAAAAACGGAGCCAAAGAATTACTTCCGATGGAAATCACTCACGGCTGGAAACTGGATCGCCCAAAGGATAGCCGAGGGAGCAGCCTGATTATCGAAGCAAGAACCTACGCGATTGATAAATCAATAGACACAAAAACCACGTACAACGATCCGTATACTTCGCTTTGGGCTGGAATGAATCGCATCATCCAACGCGAGCTCACTCAATTCCCCGAACTAGCAGAGCGAGAAATTATTTACACTTACGGCGACGAAGTATCCTTACGACTCTATTTACCTATGGGGTTTCGGATTTCTGATAAATACCCTCCAATCATGCATGAAGGAAAGGAGTGGAATGTACTCGTTACAACTCCGAATGAGTTTCTCCGAAATTTCTTAACTAACATGAAGTCATCCTTCCGTGCCGAGGCAATATCCCATCCGGTCCGAATCAGAACAAAACAAGGCATCGAGATGATTGCGAGTAATATGATATATTTTAAGGGTGGAGAACCAGTGTGGGCAAAGGCAGGTCAATCTACAGAAATATTGCCCGGATTTTTTCCTAAAGTCGGAAGCAGGGTGGAGTTTAGTCCTGCAGGTGGAGTTAAGCGAATCTCTGAACTTGAAAGAGAAGTTCGACTCTTCGGAGATGTCACCGTCAACCCAGAGCGAGGTATAACTTTTCACCACGATAATGGGACGATGGAGTTTTATCTTAAGTACGATGCAGATTTTGAAAACGGAAAATGCCTAATTAAGGCCGGAGAAAGAGTAATCATTAGCAAAGACTTAAAACTCCTATTCGCAACCCACCTGGATTCTACTTATCCTATTCCTGAAACGTCTTGGACTGCAGCAAAAGGTGGTGAATTTAGGCTGCCCTATCGCCGCGGAAAAGGAGTAGTGTCTGAATTAGTTTTTAATGCCGCAGACCGTACTGAAGTATTACCTGGAAGGATTGCCGCTCCGGGTTCAAATGTCTATATTGCATACACGGTGTCTGGTAAAATCTGGTTTCAAGACATCGAAAAGACCGCGGACCCAATTTACATAAACGGCACTTGGATCCCCGTAGGCAGTAAAATTAGTTTTGGAGCTGACGGTACGATTTGGAGTGCACGTTCACCAAGCGGTAAGGCTTACCACATCGATCCAAACCCAGTTAAATATTCAGATTAGTGCATCTATAATTTTTATTAACCCCACACTTAACTCGCCATTCGCTAATTACATCTGTGAATGACGGGTTGGGCTTCCGGACTTTCGGTCCAGAAATCGGAATGAGGTTTACGCTCGTGGGCTGTTTAACGTCGCTTCGACTGAGAACAGTCTTTGCATTTAGGGATTTCGCCAAATCGAGCGGTGGTGATGGAATACCCTCCTTTTTACAAGAAAGGAGGGCATCCCTATGAAACATAACGATCACAAGCGTTATCTACTTCTCGGGATCAGGCTCGAAAAACTAAAGCAGAGGACTTGGATCTTAACGATCTTTGCGAGGCTGCTTCTTTTTCTAGCCCTTTTGTTCCGTCTTTACGGATAGTGGGGTGGCTCCGGGTACAGCGTAGCCGGAGACTCTCATGAAGAGAGCCGCTCGATTTGGTCTTCCATCATTTGCTTTGGAGGCCCATAGCGACCACTAGTGCTTTTCGAAAGAGATGAGTTCGGCTGTCATGCGAGTTAAAATGTCGTCTTTTCGAATCTCTTTTTTTACTAATCCAAACGGAACGTCTCCATACCACCAGTTCTCGTCGGATTGTGGATTAGAGATGTGACAAGTCATGACTGCCTGACCATTAACTTCTAAAGCCTCAAGAGTAGCAATCTCTTGAGAGGGATTCTTAGACATCATTTTTCTGCAATTCTCTATAGATTGCGCCGACATCAACTTTGGATCATCTGCTAGTAGCGTTTTTGTGATGCTATAATCTTGGCTAGGCGACTGATACCGAACGGTAAATTTATTTTGGCCAAGATCGGCCGTGATCTCATAAGTAATCGTCCCAACCTCACGGCCTTGGGTGTACGAATAGACCGCTTTGTCCCCTGCCGCAGGCGCCGCGATGCAGTTTCCGATCAGAAGAACTTTCGCAGCTAAAATCCAGGCAATTTTTTTCATGCGAATCGGATAACACTCGACACGAACTGAAGCAAGGCGGGGAAGTCTAATGATTTTCAATCAACTATCTCCACCCCAAAACGAAACAAGCCGACCTCGTTCACACGAAGTCGGCTCGTAAATCTAAATCCAAAACATCCCTTTCGGGCTGTTTTTAAGCGTAATCCCCTTCGTCCACACCATAGTGAGTGAGGCCTAAGTGGTTAATGAGTTCTTCACCCGAGAAGAATCGGAGTGTGTTCTCGAGCTTTAAGAGCTGAACTGAGAGATCGTGCTCAACAGTTAAGCCTTCCTTCGCAAGTGGCGCCTTATAATAGAAGGAGAGCCATTCTTGAATCCCACGCATTCCTGCTCGCGACGCTAGGTCGGAGAAGAGTGCAAGATCGAGAACAAGTGGAGCCGCTAAAATCGAGTCACGGCAGAGGAAGTTCACCTTAATCTGCATCGGGTAGCCGAGCCATCCGAAGATATCGATGTTATCCCAGCCTTCTTTATTATCGCCGCGAGGTGGGTAGTAATTAATACGCACGACGTGGGAAATATTCGAATAAAGCTCAGGATAAAGCTCTTTCGAGAAAATATCGTCGAGAACACCCGACTTCGAAACTTCCTTAGCCTTAAACGATCCAGGATCATCTAAAACTTCGCCGTCACGGTTTCCTAAGATGTTCGTCGAATACCAGCCGGAGACACCGATCTGGCGGTTACGAAGTCCTGGAGCGATAACGGTCTTAAGGAGAGTCTGACCGGTTTTAAAATCCGAACCCGAAATCGGGGTTGCCATTTCAAGCGATAGCTCCTGAAGGCAAGGCATCTCAACCGATACGTTCGGCGATCCGTTAGCGTAAGGTACGCGCTCTTTCATCGCGGCATAAGTATAGATCTGGGATGGAGAAATCGCTGGATCGTTATTTCGTAGACCTTCTTCGAAAGACTTCAGAGTCTTATGCACTTCAGTCGGCGGAGTGTAAACTTCGGTTGATGCACACCAGACCATCACAGCGCGGTCGCATCCGTTATTTTTCAAGAAGTCGCGGATGTCCTGGCGGAGTTGCTCGGCCAAGTCCATTTTATTTTTGCCGGTTTTTACGTTCGATCCATCGATACGCTTAATGAATTCTTTATCAAACACAGCCTTCATCGGCTTAATTTTTTCAAGCTCGTCTTTTACTTGGAGGAGTAAATCTTTTTCGAGAACTTTTGCATGTGCTGCTGCTTCGTATGCGTTCTCTGGAAAAATATCCCAGCCACCAAAAACGATGTCGTTTAATTTTGTGAGTGGAACGAGATCACTCACGTTCGAGTAGCGATTTTCAGTGCGCTTACCTAAACGAATTTTACCCATCTGGGTGTAAGAGCCGATCGGCTGAGAGATTCCTTTTTTCACTGCGATCACACCCGCATAAAGCGTGGTGGCGACAGCGCCCATTCCTGGGGTCAGAATCGCAAGTTTTCCCTTTGCAGGGGCAATAGTCTTCATCGGTGTCTTTGTCGTTGTTCCAGCCATTTTTTCGGCTCCTTTTGATTGAAAGGTGGTCATACTGCGCGGAGCGCATAAGGGCAAGTGTTGGATACAAGAACCGGCAAAGCCGGTTTCAAAAAGCCCAGAAGATAAAGTGAAACGATTTCAAATCAATGACTGATGGCGTTACGAAGCCCTACCATCTTCACTCAAAAAGACCCATTTGTGGCTGCTCTAATTCTACAGGCCCTTTAACTGGGCACTCAGGGTGAACCTTATTCCAGCGGCCCACGAATTCGCGTGAAATTTCAGGCAGCCAGAATTCATCAGGAGAATGGACGAAAAACCGGACCTCTCGCGCCCCCTGCTCTATGGCCCGACCGAGCCACTCGACCCAGGAATCGAGTCGTTCGAGATCGCGCGGAAGAATCGCAGTCTCCGCCTCATCCGTCTGGGTGAGAAACCGAACCATCACAGCCCCACTCGTAATCGACCCATGCGAAACTTCGCGACGACCTGGGGAATCGGTGATGACTGTTCCAATTCCGTTTTTATTCAGAAACTGAAGTACCGTCTCTTTTAAATAGCGCTCATTTAAGTCCGGCCCGTCGAACCAACTGGGATGCCGAAACTCAATCGAAAGCGGAATGGCTGGATCCCAAGCCGAAACGAGCGCTTTTAGAGGGCCACCGTCAGAGGTTTGAAAATCAGGCGGGAGCTGGAGAAAAACCCGATCAAGCCGATCTCCAAGCGCTGACCACGCTCCGAGAAATGAGCGAACTCCGAGTTTAATCGATTCACGAGACCGCGTGCCCGCGAGTTCGTGGCTGAGTCCTTGAAATGCTTTTACGATAAACCGAAAGTGCGGCGGAGTTTCGTCGCGCCATTTTGCGACCTGCGCGCGGTCGGGCACTCGGTAAAAAGAAGAGTTCAGTTCGATCGAATCCCACTGCCGACTGTAGTGATGGAGAAAATCCCGAGCCGGAGTTTTCTCAGGATAAACGCGCCCCACCCACGAAGGCACACCCCACTGTGGGGCGCCGGTAAGAATGAGGGGGCGTGGGTTTTCAGTAGATGGTGGATTTACTTCATTCGCAAACCCAGAAGCGACCTCTGTCTCAATGTGAACCTTCGGCTCCGCCAAACTCGCATCAAACTCTCTGTATTTAGGGATGCCGCCGAAATCCATCATCTACTCCTGGGGATAATTAGTGTTTTATCCGGAAAATCCCCAAATCGTCTATATACGACCTAATCCAATCTTAGCCACATTTCTATACCACTCAGCTAGATATTACAGTTCTTCGTAGCTTACAGTTATAAGTTCAGCCGATAAAAGTGGATATTGGAGTGGGCCA
>JBGSHQ010000122.1:0-3971 GCA_041752095.1 Bdellovibrionia bacterium | reverse complement strand
CTCGTTCCTGATCGCGCGCATGCATCAGTGAGTGATGTAACTCACCCGAATTTAAGCTGGGATTACTTTTTATCTGGATCTCCGCAGTTTCATATATTCGTGCTGCTTCTTCCTCCGCCCACGCCTGAAGCTTACACATGAGTTTCCAGGGCAGGACTGAAAAAAGTGTTCCGAGTATCCACCCAGCAATGATCGAAAACCAATAAGCCAGTACTGGAGTTTCACCATAAGAACTTAGAGCATCCCTGTGGTTCCGCTCTTCATCTAAAATTTTAATGAGAAATTCACGTCGTGCTTGATTCCGAATCCAGAAAACCTCCGCTTCGTAAATTGCGATGGCTTGGATCTCGGATAAGCGAACTTTTAAGAGAAGTGAATTCTGATTCATGAATAATTAATCTACACTAAACTCAAACGCTTTTTCAGTTAGAACGGAATTCAGAATGAGACACGACTGGCTCGCCTTTTCGAGTAGCCTTTTTCCTCGTTCAGGATCTGCGCACTCACTCAGTGCTGCCTTAAGTAAAAAATGCTTCATCCATGGAAATCCTTTTTCATTTCTATCCACGGTGAGTACTCCCGAAAGATTCAACTCCTTAAAATCTAAATTGGACTTCTCGGCAATGACCTTAAATGTAGCGGCGAAGCAGTTTAAAAGTGCAAACGCATAAATATCTTCAGGAGAGTAACCACCACCGGGTCCCTCGAATTCATGCGGGATAGCCATGGAGAGTGAGCCGACGGTGCTTTCTGCCGAAGTTTTCCAGGTCGTAGAAATACCAGAGTTCGTTGATGCCGAGACCTTAAACAGAAGGGGGTGCTTTATCATGGGCTATCTCCCTATTTTACATCATAATAAGCTTATGCAGAATTACGACGAAAGCGTGAGCCAGGTTACTGAAAAACTAAAAATATTCTATGACGGTGGCTGTAAGGTCTGTGCCTGGGAAGTAGATAAATACGTTAAGCACGATAAAATGGGTGTGCTGGGGAAAATTGACATTAATGCCTCAGGGTTTGATGCGACTCGCTTTGGTCTCGATGCTGCTCGGGTAAGGAAATACTTTCATGTACTCACGAACGACGGGAAGGTGATCGCGGGAGTCGACGCTTTCATCGAGATCTGGAAGGCTTTAGATACCCCACTTTCTTCTCGAGCAGCAAAAGTCGCTCGCCTCTGGCCTATTCATGCGGCGCTCGAGATCGGATATTCAGGATTTATTCTGATTCGCCCCTATTTACCGAGGAATAAGGGGATAATCTGTGACGATGGAAGTTGCGATTATTCGAGTCGACCGAGTGATTCGAAGAAGAGATAGCTATTCAGTATGAAGTAAAAAAAGGCCGGTAACCTGAGAGTAATCGGATCCTTTATTTTCACTCGAACGATCATTGCGATGAACATCATGAATGCGAGCCCAGCACTCGCAAGTGTGAATAGAATGGGTAAGCGCTCACCGAGAAGCATGCCCACGCAGGCGCTGATCTGTAGGATTCCCGTAAGTTTACGGAATCTGCTAAAACGGTAACGAATAAACTCAAGCCGCATTTTCTTTGACATGAAGCAGCTAGTGCCGTACCAAGCAAAAGAAATAATCGAGATGGCTTTCAGGGTTTGGAAAGAATCAACCACAGAGGGGTTAACTCACATAAAGCCGATTCGACCTAGCCCAATCCTTCTTTTTTAAAAGGAAGAAATTTTTAAAGGTAAGAAAAATGCAAACTTTAATCACTGTTTTACAAATCGTTCTCGCTTTGGGTCTCTTAAATGTTTGGTTACTTCGTTTTAATCGCCCAACTTCCTACCGAGGTGGAGAAGCAAAAACGATGCGAGAAGAGTTTGCTGCCTACGGATTACCCAGCTGGGCTGTATATGTTGTGGGATCACTTAAGGTGGCTTCCGCATTAGCACTGGTCGTTGGCCTAATGATTCCAGTGACCGTGGTTCCTGCAGCAGCGATCATCGCGATTTTAATGATCGGCGCTTTAGCGATGCATGTGAAGATTCGTGATCCTCTGCTGAAGTCGGTTCCAGCGCTTCTGATGTTAGTGATGAGCTCGGGTGTGGTTTATTTAAGCCAGAATATTTAAAGAATTTCTTCTACGGCGAATTAGAAAAAAGGGGGACAGATCTGTCCCCCTTTTTTATTAGCAATTACCCACGGTCGAATCGGAAAGTCGATCCATAAGCCATACAGCCACTTAATCCAGAAATCACAATTTTTAGATAAGCTTTCGAAGATGCTGGTTTTTCGAAAATCGAAGAATCTCCTAAAGTCTGAATGTTCTTTTCGGAACCACTTTCAAAATCGACGAGTGTAACCGTGCGAACAGGATCGTTCGGGCAAGCCGCCATCGTGCTTTCGTTATAGTAATCGATTTTAGCCGCCGTGATAGAGTTGAAGTTAAAATAGAAAGTTTGGACATCGTCTGCAAATGAACTAACAGGAATCGAATTCGATCCCATTTTTAGTCCGATAGTTTTTGTCGGTTCAGTTTGAGCTGGAGACGTAGGGGTTACTACAGGCGGATTGGTTATCGGCTGAATTATTCCATCTGCCGGTGTTGTTGCACTCACGCTGCAACCTGAAAGAGTGACGAAGAGGACGATAGAAAACATAGAAACGATTAATTTACTGATCATAGTGATCTCCTTTTTTTGGAACCCTATGTCAGCTGGAGTTTATTCGTCGCTACACTCGCTGTTTAAAAAATTAGAAATTAATAATCTGAGAGGTAAATCGTTTAAAATCAGGCAGGATGCCTTTTCAAGGGTCCCATGAGAGCAAGAAGCGCGTAAGAGCCTTAAGCGCTTTTTTCTAGGGGAGTTATTTCTATAAGAGAGAGAAATAAAGTGGTGGGTTGGGACAGAATCGAACTGCCGACACATGCCTTTTCAGGGCATTGCTCTACCGACTGAGCTACCAACCCACGAGTCGAGAACCTACTTCGTATGAAACTTCATACCTGACTTCAAGAAAAAAGCCCGTAACGCATGGCCCCGCCAGCGTTTTCCCTTATTCCTTAACCGCTTTTCTACCCACGGTGACCGGTAGATCGAGCGATTCGCCCTTTCTCCAGACCTGGAGCTTGATGCGCATTCCTGGCTTCAGGCTCTGCAGGATAAACGTATAATCCTGAAGGCTTTCCACTTTCGAGGTCTTTGGCGTCACGGCAGCGAAGCCTGGGGCTTCATCCAGGGTGATGATTCCTACGATCACATCCCCCTCACGGACCCCGCCCTCTGCGGCTGGGCTTTTTTCGCGAGCGCCCGAGAGCAGAACTCCTTTTGGAAGTTCAAGCTCTCGTCCTCCGGCTTTCACAACCGGCGGAGCTCCGTTCATTCCCGCATAGTTCGGGATCGTCCCGATGTAGGCTCCGAAACCTTTTCCACCCGCATGATTTCGCGACTGGATAGAAGCCATCGTGTTTTTACCCGTTTGCTTTACGTAGGTGAGCGCAGTTTTTCGATCCGCAATATCAGACGCAACCGAAGCAACGAGCTGACCGATCTGAACACCGCCGACTGGATTTAACTTATCCGACGTATCGCTCGATCGGTGATAGTCCGCATGAGCACCCGTGAAAAAGTGAAGTACAGGTGTGCGTGCGATATAGAACGGCATGAGATCACTTGCGCCGTATCCATCCCCGCCCACCGTACAGGTGAGGGTATGATTATCGCAGTTTCGCTTCACGATTTTTTTCCACTCAGTTGCAGTCGCGCCACCCAGAACGTTTAAGGTATTTCCAGAGAGTCGTCCCACCATATCGAGGTTCAGCATCGCCTTCGGACGAATTTTATGTTTTCGCAGAAGATCCACAAATCGTGAACTCCCGATCAGTCCAGATTCTTCGCCAGTGAAAGCTGCGAAGATATAACAGCCCGTCGCTTTTTTCTCTGCGAGCGCCTTACCTATCGTGCGAGCCGCTTCGATTACGGAAGCAACACCCGACGCATTATCATCCGC
>JBGSHQ010000121.1:0-3745 GCA_041752095.1 Bdellovibrionia bacterium | reverse complement strand
CTCCCATACGAGTGGAGAGTTTTTCAGATCCCACGACCACTTTTTGCTGTGTATTCGATTCTTCATTACTACTGGATGTGTCCCGTAAAATGGACTTAATCCCCATATTTTTTTGTAGAGGTAGTTATTTCCAGTTGCAGTGGTTCCTGAATCGCTTTTCTCAGAGTGATAAAGCGTATCCATAAAGAAGGTCTTTTCTTTCATAACCTCGGGTGGGCGAACCCACCCATAGTGATAAACGCGGGCATTCATGAGTACGACCCGGGGCTTTAAGTCGTCAGGGAGTCTAAAACTCTGTGCATCTCCGACACTTCGTGCACCCGTTGAGCGTTTTATGATTCGAACCTCGCGACGATATGCTCCCCGCCCTAGGCGAATCACATCAAACGATCCATAGAAATGAACATAATGAAAAAGGAGACCGTCTATCGACGAGTCGGCTAAAGACTCTTTCATTTGTTTTTTTATTTCTGGGTAATCCTCTTCGTGTAGAACTTCATCGGCTTGGAGATAGATGCACCAATCACCCTTGCACCGGTCGAGAGCGAGATTTGTCTGTTCCGCAAGAATTTGTCCACCTTTACGTTTTTCGGGATCATCAAGCGGCCAGTGACTTTCAAATAAAATAACTTTTCCTGCTCCTTCTTCGCGAGCAAATTTTTGGAGGGTTAAAAGTGTTTCGTCTCCCCCAGTGCCAACATTAATAACGAGTTCATCGACGAGGGGGAGGAGAGAGCGAAGGGATTCGAGAAATGGATAATCGAATTTAATTCCATTTCGAACGAGGGTGAATCCAGAAACTTTCATCTTATCCTCGCTTATCTTTTTCGTTCTGGAACTGCCAGATTTTCACATGGCGAACGGACCTTGAGACTCCTTCCAGCACCGAAATCACTAAACCATGTATTCCGTCGCGGTAAGCCTTATAGTAAAGGTAGTTTTTAAAGAACATTGCGGGTCCGGCCATCACGACATGAAACCAGTTTGTTCTTTGGCCAGCGTCTACGCGATTTCTGGCTTCAATCGTCGTGTATTTATTCATTTTTGCGAGAAATTTTTCTGGGTAAAAAGTTGGGTCATGAAGGAAGGGTTCATGAATTCTGCGCCCCTCTTCAGGAAATTTCGCGTATTCATGAATTTCATTCACAAAGCGAACCCCTTGTTTTTTAAAAAAGCGGTCTTGGTAGCTTGGATTCCAAACGCCGTAATGAATGGGTTTACCTAAAAAATACTCTTGGCGACGTACTTTCCAGTAAGGATGGGGATTCGCTTCACTGAGGATATTTTCAAGCTTATTCCGAAGCTCATCGGTACAAACTTCGTCCGCATCGACACAGAGAACCCAGTCGTTCGAAGCCTGATCGAGTGCGTAGTTTCTCTGATTTTTAAACCCATCCCAGTCCCTTTCGAACCATTTTACTTTAGAGGCCCAAACGGCGGTGGGGTTTAATACAATTTTCTTCGTTTCATCTGAACTTTTTCCATCGACTAAAATAATTTCATCACACCACGCCAGTGAAGTGAGACAGCGGCTCATTACTTTTTCTTCGTTCAGGACGATGAGAACGGCAGATACAGGCTTACGCATTCAGGTACGACGCCTCAGCGGAGTCGGCATTTTTTCTGCCATTTTTTCAATCGTACGGAACACTTCATCAGAAGAAATTCCGCGCATGCATCGATGCTCTTCCTTCACACATTCGTGCAGTCCACACCAGGGTCGATATCCTGGGTGCTTATCATTTCTACAACTTAATCCATCAATATAGTGGATGGGGTGATCGGAGTGAGGATAAGGATGCCACTCAAAAGGATCTTCAGGACCAAAAAGAGTGACTGTTGAAGTTCCAACCGCGACCGCTAAGTGTTTAGGCCCGGAATCATTTCCAAGATACAGAGATACATTTTTAAGGAGGGACGCGAGCATGCGAAGGGGAACTTGAACTTCGGCAAGTATTCGAGCACGTACTGCTTTTCGTGATTCGGGGTCGGAATACCATTCTACTAGCTTTCGATCGACGGCATCAAAGAAAGCTCTTGAATGGGTTTCTTCATCCCGGGTATGAAATACAATAACGGATCCACGGTATTGGTCACACCACCGAATAGCGATGTCCGCGTAGCGTTCGAGTGGCCACATTTTAGTTTTACGGCTTGCTCCGATTCCAAGCCCGAGTAACGGACCGTAAAGCCCCATTTTTTCAATGCGCTGGCTTGCGCGAGTGATCTCTTGGTTTTCAAGAAAGATCTTCGGTAGAGCGCCCTCTGGAATTTTTAATCCAAGAGCGCGGATCGTATCCATGTCGCGTTCGATGACAGGCTTTGATTCTTCCTTTCCGGCGATGGTTACGGTCGAGTAACGATTTTTATCTTTATGTCCATGAAAGTGAATTGCCCTGACTTTTGCTCCTGTTGAAAAGGCTAAGGCGGCGTTCGAGGGCGAGGAGTGAAAATTAATAACACAGTCGTATTTTTCTTTACGGAGTTTCATCGCGAGTCGCGTGATTGCTTTAGTGCGACTTGCAGCGCCGGGGTGCATCACGTGTGGGATGATTTTATCAACCGCAGGATGATTTTCGAGAAGTGGCGCCCAAAGTTCAGTCACCGCCACATGAATGACGGCGTTTGGGAATGCTTTACGGATTTCAAGGAGGGACGCAGTCATGAGGATCGTGTCCCCAAGGGCTCGGAACTTAATGACTAAAATTTTACGAGGGGCAAACATGGTGAGTGTTTAAAGCTTCTCACGAAGCCCCTAAAAGAAAAACCCCCGATCCGTAAAGGACCAGGGGCTTTCGTTTCCAATAAAAGTTGGAAAAAGATCTTAGTGAGCCTTAGGAGCTTCTTCAGTCTTAACTTCTGCAGTCTTTGGAGCTTTTTTTGCTTTCTTCATCTTATGCTCAGCCTTAGGAGCTTCTGCATGAGCAGCGTCAGCGTGAGCAGCGTCAGCGTGAGCAGCTGGAGCTGCAGCTGCTGCTGGAGCAGCATGGTCGTCAGCGAATGCAGAGAAAGCAACGAGGGAAGCGAGAACGAGAATAAGTTTAGTCATGATAATCTCCTTGGTATTTAAATACCGAGTTTAAGTTTAAAACCTAATGATTAGGTCTTGGATTTAATGCTACTCCTCGTATCGGCGGCCAGCAATAAAAATGAATAGTTTCATAGAGTTGTAGCTTTTTGCAGCAACAAATTTGCCGGTGGTGCAAGATGCGACAGCCTAATCCCCGAACTTAGAGTTAAACGAGTAGATGTGTTTTACATCAATGTGCTGAAACCGAAGATGACGCAGTTTCATCGCGGATAACTGAAGGATGAGTTTAGTTTGGCGCCCCTTATCCTGATAGCGGACTTTTTTAATTTCGCCCAAAATAAAGGATTCCATTTCAATCGGATGGAAACAAAAGCCCTTCGAGAATTCGTATTTGCCTTTAAACGGGACGAGTCGAGCTTCAAATAAATCACCGCGAGCAAACCCCTGGTGAATATCGGTTTCAATCACGACGTAGCTTTTTTTCGAAAAAAGATCATCGACCTTTAACCCCCCACCAAACCAAGCACGCCCCTTTAATCGAAAGATCGAATGCACAGTGGTGCAGAAGTCGCGGTAAATCGTCAGTTCTTCTGTGCCAAAGTTTTCTTTATTTTTTCTGAAAAAAAGTTTTATTGGAGAAAGATCGACGCCCGGAAGATCGCGTTCGAAAATATACCAATCCATAAAAATGGACATTCGTTGTTCGTACTCGGG
>JBGSHQ010000120.1:0-4688 GCA_041752095.1 Bdellovibrionia bacterium | reverse complement strand
GAATAGACAATCCAAACATTGACTGCAATTGTGAATTGACAAAATAAAACAGGAAAGTGGTTGAAAAAAACCAGAAAGTTCGAGAGGAACACAGAAAAATTTAAGAATTACGGGTAGGCAGTTCATTTTTAAGGGAGGCGCTGAGTATGCGTTCATCAGCCGAACAAATCGACTTCTCGAGGCCAGGGATGCAGAACTCCTGGGCAGTAACCAATCCTACTTTCTTGATCTCGCGAATGCTTATTATGCGACCTTACTTCGACAAGCCGAACTATCGCATGCACAGACTGAACTTAAACTTTACGATGAACAAATTTCTGAACTGAAGTCTCGCGTAAAAATTGGTCGATCACGAACGAGCGATTTGCTTTCAGCCCAAGCAGCACGAGCAAGCTCCGAAGCTCAGTTTCACACTGCAGAAAGTAATCTCGTAAACTCAAAAATTAATCTCTCGAATATTGCTCGAATTTCTCCCGAGTTCGAACTTGCTGAGGAAACACCTGCGAACGTACCGCTAGAATCACTTGAAAACTACCTTAGCCTGAGCGCTGGGAGACCTGATCTCGTCGCTGCTCGAAAGAGAAACGAAGTAGCTGCTAAAGATGTAGCCATCCAACGCGATGGCCACTTTCCAACACTCGACCTCGCAGGAAACTATTACCTGCACCGAGAAGGGTTTTTTAATAATGCTTCCCAGTGGGATGCGATCCTAACACTCACCGTTCCTATCTTTTCTGGGGGAGTCACCCAGTCTACCGTTCGTCAGTTTGCAAGCGTAATGAAGTCGACCGAAATTGAAACGGGCCGACTTGAACGCGCAGCAGAGAACGAAATACGATCGCTTTACCAAAATCTTATTGCTTCCCAAGCCGAGCTGAAATCCTTAAATGAGGCAGTCGATCTCGCCCAAAGATCCTACGAGCAAACAAAGAAAGATTATCGGTTTGGACTCACAACGAACCTCGACCTCCTCAGTTCTTTAAAGACTTTAACCAATGCAAAGAAAGCGCTCGACCAAGCTCGTTTCGCTCACTTTTTAGAACGCATCCAAATCGAAATCGGCTCGGGACGAATCCCGAAACTAGGAAGCTAAAGTCATGTGGAACTCCCTCCCCTCGATCTCCATCAGAAATCCAGTATTTGCCTGGATGCTCATGTCGTCCCTCATTATTTTCGGTGCGATCAGCTTTACCCGGATGGGAATTAGCCAGCTCCCTGATGTCGATTTTCCCGTAATTAACGTCAGCGTGAGTCTCGAGGGTGCTGCACCCGAAGTTATGGAAAGTACGGTCGTCGATGTGCTTGAGGGCCAGCTCACTTCGATCGAAGGGGTAAAATCGATTACTTCGACCTCTAAAACAGGTTCAGCAAATATCACACTTGAATTCGATATTTCTCGAAATCTCGACCTCGCTCTCCAAGACGTCCAAGCAAAAGTTGCACAAGCCCAAAGACGACTGCCTAAAGATGTAGAACCGCCGTCGGTTTCGAAAACAAATCCTGAAGACCAACCGATCCTTTGGTTAGGCGTCACATCGTCCACGATGTCAAAACGTGACTTCATGATTTATGTCCGAGATAATGTTCGGGATCAGTTCACAACCTTGAAAGGGGTTGGGGATGTGTTCATGGGTGGATTCGTCGACCCGAATCTTCGCGTTTGGATTGATCCAAAACCCCTCAGTCGTTATTCCCTCACCGTAAACGATATTCTCGGCACTATATCATCTGAACACTCCGAACCTCCATCGGGCTACCTCGATGCGGGTGGGCGGGAACTGAACGTCCGAACACTCGGTGAAGCTGCAACAATCCAAGACTTTAAAAACTTACGAATTAACACCCGCGGTGGTGGGCCGAACTTTTTACCGATTAAACTGGGAGACGCCGTAAGGATCGAACCGGGTTTAAACGATATCAGAAGAATTTCACGCGTCGACGGTGTTTCATCGATCGGTCTAGGCATCCGAAAACAAAGGGGTGCAAATGCGGTCGAGGCGGCTAATAATGCCCTCGCAAAAATGGAGATCGTTCGAAAGAATCTCCCCCCCGGAATGGAGATTAAACCTGTTTTCGATTCCACCATCTTCATTCGTCAGGCGGTCAGCGAACTCAATTTTACTCTCGTCGTTTCGGCTATCTTAACGTCGCTGGTGATCCTCCTTTTCTTAGGGTCACTCGCAAATACGATAAACGTTCTCCTCGCCATCCCCACTTCGATCGTCGGTACTTTTATCATTCTCCACTTCGCTGGGTTCACGCTAAACACTTTCACACTCCTCGCGCTCTCACTTGCAATCGGGATCGTTGTGGATGATGCAATCATGGTTTTAGAAAACATCACGCGGCATAAGGAAATGGGAAAAACACCACGCCAGGGAGCGCTCGATGGGGCGAATGAAATTATGTTCGCTGCGATGGCAGCTACGATTTCGATTTGTGCGATCTTTCTTCCCGTTGCTTTCATGAGCGGCATTATCGGTAAATTCTTTTTTCAGTTCGGCGTGACGATGACTGCCGCTGTTCTCCTTTCTCTCGTCGAAGCCATCACACTAACGCCAATGCGTGCAGCAGCGTTTAGCGCTGCACCTAAAAGAAATACCCGTATCGGTATGGCGATGGATGCATTCATGACTGGAATGCTTGCGGCCTATCGCAAATTACTTGCGACTTCACTCGGCCATAGGAAAAAAGTAGTCGCTGGATCGATTCTCTTCTTTATCGCCTCACTCGGCATCGTAAAATTTATTAATAAAGAATTTCTCCCAGCAGAGGACCAGTCTCGCTTCATGGTCCGCTTCACTGCCCCGGTTGGATCCTCGCTAGGCTATACCAACGAAAAAATGATCGAGGCGGAAAAAATTATTAAATCAGATTCTAATGTTACGACGTATTTCAGTTCGGTCGGGGGCTTTGGTGGAGGCGACGTGAATACGGGCATGGCTTTCATTACTCTAAAACCTAAAAACGAGAGAAAACTCGATCAATTCCAGATCATGGATGAACTTCGAAATAAATTTAAGGAAGTAAAAGGCATAAAGACCTTTATCCAAGATCTTTCAGCGCGTGGCTTTTCATCTGGAAAAGGGTACCCAGTCGAATTTTCAATCCAGGGAAATGACTGGGAGAAGTTAACGAGTGCAAGCGAGTCCATTAAAGAAGAAATGGAAAAATCGGGTGTACTGATCGACGTGGATAGTGACTATCAGCGAGGGATGCCTGAAGTTCAGATTTTACCCGACAGAGATAAAGCATCGAACCGCGGTGTATCTGTCCAGCAAATCGGCCAGACGATTAATGCTCTCATCGGCGGAGCTCTAGCGGGATATTATTCTGAAGGGGGCCGTCGAAATGAAATCCGCGTAAAACTCGATGAAACCGACACCCGCCCCTACTCTGAAAGAATCGATTCTCTCTACATCCGAAATAATCGAGGTGAACTCGTTCCGATGAAAGATGTCGTTAGTCTTAAGGAAGGAAAAAGCCTCCAGCAGATTACTCGTAAGGATCGCCAGCGCTCGATTTCCCTCTACTCTAATGTGAAGTCAGGAGCGAACCAATCCGAAGCGATCGCACTTTCAGAAAAAACCGCGCGGAACCATCTTCCTCCCGGTTACCGCTACGTTGCTTCGGGCTCATCCCAATCTTATAAGGAAACCTTTCAAAGCCTGATCTTTGCTCTCTTACTCGGAATTGTCATCGCTTACATGGTTCTCGGTTCTCAGTTTAATAGTTTCATCGATCCTGTGACTGTTCTTATCGCACTCCCGTTCTCACTCTCGGGAGCATTTCTGACACTTTGGATTTTTGGAAAATCTCTGAATCTCTACTCGATGATCGGGCTGTTACTTCTCATGGGGATTGTAAAAAAGAATTCAATTCTCCTCGTCGAGTTCACGAACCATGTCCGTGATCACGGCGAGACGGATGTGAATAAAGCACTGATGGAAGCCTGCCCAAGTCGTCTGCGACCGATCTTTATGACTTCGCTTGCGACCGTTGTAGGTGCTGTCCCAGCCGCAATCGCGTTTGGTCCTGGAGCAGAGTCGCGCGGACCGATGGCTCTCGCTGTAATCGGGGGAGTTATTTTATCCACGGTACTCACTCTGTTTGTGGTTCCGTGTTTCTATAGTTTATTTTCGAAAACACGAAGACTGAAGACTTAAAGAGAAGCCCTGAGTTTTTTTACTGACTCGAGACACGATTCTTCAGTGGGCTCGAGCTTTAGTGCGCTTGTAAACTCTCGAATCGCTCTGAGTGTAAATCCCTGAGCAGCATAGACTCGACCGAGGTTCATGAACGGAAAATAACGGGCCTCATAACGAGTGGCAAATTTTGCTTTTTCAAACCACGAGATCGATTCGTCGAGTTTACCCTGACTCACCAGATACGACCCGATGTCATTATAGGAGTTTCCATATTCAGGGTCGATCTCGATCGCTTTCAAGCACTCGGCGATAGCAAGATCATACCGGTGGTGAGCGCTATAGGCCCAACCCAGAAAAGCGTGCGCCTCGGCAGTGGGTAAAATCCGAATTGATTTAGAGTAAATCGGAATCGCTTTAGCCGTGTGTCCCTTAACATGAAGTTCACGGGCTTCAGCACAGATCTCCAGAGCTCGACGCTTTAAGAAATCGCACTCTGAATAAACAACTCTAGGTCCAACCTTTTTATGACTAACGAGAAAA
>JBGSHQ010000119.1:0-8352 GCA_041752095.1 Bdellovibrionia bacterium | reverse complement strand
AAAAAACTTAGGGGAATGGGGCGGAATTCAGGATTTTTCATTACACGCATTCGGCTCCTATTTTATTAATGGTGAAGAAACTTTAAATGGGGCGCAAAAATACACCAAAGACACTGGACACTATTTCGGTCTTGAGATGTCTGGAAATTTTGTTCATGAAGTTGTTCGTCAGATCGGTTGGTTGATCCGATTCGGATTCACTGAGTCTCTAAATACTGATAAATTTGGCAAATCCCGAATTGATACACTCGCATTTGGCATTCAATCTGGCTTCCAACTCAGTGACAACACTCAGTTTGAAAACCTGATTTATTATGGAAGCGGTTTCACGAAAGAAGGCGACCGAAAGCAAAACGCCGCACTCATGTTTTCAGGTCTTTTCGGTTTACGCCTACCTCACCTTCTGTCCCATGGTGTGACCTTAAAATTCGGACCATTTTTTGAATCAGATTTAACTGAACGATCTGATGCAGTTTACGGGCTAACTGGATTTCGTGGATATCGGGTCGGAATGAGTGCGATCGGAGCCATCCCACTTTCATCCAACCTGGATCTTGAAGTCGGATACATCCAAAAACTATCTGGAGCGTATTTTAGAGCTACGAAGGATCTCTACGCGAGTATAGGTTTTGTTTTCTAATCTTTAGAATCAATAATAAATTTATGGGACTCGGTGAATCCTTAAAAAGAGCAGCGGCAGAAAAGTTAGTTCCAGCTCCTTTTCGGGAGTTTCTTCCCTATGTTTCTCCAAATGCACTTGGCGTTATACATAAAGAACGGGCACTCACTCTTGCACTTGAAATAGTAGCAAACTTTATTTCTGGAAAACACAGGGATGAAGATTTAATTGATCTCGAAAAATACATTAAATCGGATGACCTGAAAGTCGTATCGACTCTTGAAAGTGGAGTGGCACTTGGGACTTTAAACGGGACTGAACGCATTAAAGCGGGATCTGCGATACTTAAGCTTTACTTCGGAATGATTCGACATCCGATCCCACTCTTTCTTGATCTTCGACCCCAGGTATTTACGTGGGAAAAAGAACACGCGCGCGTTCTCTGGAAGCCCAATCGGCTGCGACATCGAATGAGTGAGGAGTTTCAAGACCGCGTGAGAGCGCTTTATGATGGATTTTTTTCTGATGAAGCGAATCCCGGAGCACGAGGTGTTGCCCTTTACCGATGGGAGTCCGAACCCAGCTCAGGATTCGACGAGAGGATGAGTGCACTCCTTAAGGAGCACTTTGGAAACGCTCGCGAAGTAGACATAAAGTTTGATACCTCACATTTTCGAAATACTTTTGGACTCATTTTCGATGAAGCAATCCGAAGTAAAAGCAGATTCCATCCCGAACTCACGTTTCTAGGGACTTCACTCGCCGGTCTTTATGCAACTCTCGAGTTACTCGGTGAACCTCTCGACGTTCTCCAAGCGTATCAATCAGCGATGCGGGATGTCTCATGAGATTAGTCGTCGCCGGAGCAAGCGGGTTTATCGGCTCACAATTAGTCCACGCCCTTGCAGCTGAGGGTTCGGTCGAAGCGATTTATGCGCTTTCGCGACGAGAAAAGGCGGCAGAAAAAAAAGTTCAGTGGCGGAAAGTGGATCTCGCTGATCTTCATACGCTTTCACTTGCTGCAAAGGGGGCAGACGTAGGGATTTATCTCGTTCACTCGATGTCACCCCAAGCACGAATGTCGCAAGGAAATTTTGAAGATTTTGACCTCCTCCAAGCCGATAACTTTGCTCGAGCCTGCCGTGAACAAGGAATTCAGGATATCATTTATCTCGGCGGGATCATTGAGGACGGAAAAATTGATAAAAAATTCCTATCGCTACACTTACGAAGTCGGCTTGAAGTCGAAAACACACTCGGGGCTTATGGTGCCAGAGTCACCGCAATGCGAGCAGGACTCATTTTAGGCAACGGTGGATCCTCAAGTGAAATGCTCGTACGTCTTGTAAAAAGACTTCCAGTAATGCTCGTTCCTTCATGGACGATGACCGAATCAGAACCTGTTGATATTAAGGATGTCGTATTAGCACTGAGTGCTGTCGTTACACGGACTGAGCTCCGAGGCTCGATCTGGGAAATAGCCGGTCCGGAACGACTGAGTTACCGAAACCTTATGATTCGTGTTGCGAATTCACTCGGTTTAAAACGCCATATTATTCCACTACCCGCGATTTCGATAACTGTATCGAAACTCTGGGTCAGTTTAATTAGCGGAGCGCCTCGCGAACTCGTTTACCCCCTCGTAAAGAGCCTAACTCATTCGATGGTTTCACGTGAGGATCGACGTATTCTTACCCATATTAAAATCACCCCTCGCCCACTCGCTGAAACACTCGGTGAACTTGAGCATGACGCGAGCGGGGTTGGAAAATTTCCATCAACATCGGGTGGAAAAAAATCGCTCTTTAATAAAAACACTGTGCGTTCAATCCAACGCATTCCGAATCTATCTCCTGCAAGAAAAAAGGCTATCGGATCACTGGCGGACTTCTACCTTCAGTGGCTTCCCCGCAGTCTATTCGGGTTCGTTAAAGTCACGAAATCGAATTCACCTAGTAGCACTCGGATTCATTTTTTTCTCAGATTCACCTCAGTATCTCTCCTTGTGCTCGAAACGCCTGAAGCGACCCAGCCCGCCGATCAAAGCACGATTGAACGTTTTTCAATTACGGGCGGTGCACTGCAAACACCAAATTCTGGCGGCTATCTCGAATTTCGGTGGATACCAGCAGAAGAATGTGGCCTTTCGATTGTACAGGATTTCGTGCCTCGCCTGCCCTGGTTTATTTATCGATTTACCCAAGCCGTGCTCCATCACATCGTTATGACTGCATTCGCTCGAGCTGTGCAGCGAAGACCGATATAGCGTTAAATGGTTTTTGCTAGAAACTTTACGAATGCCTGTGATTGCAGAAATCGTTGCGAATGTGCAAATAGGATTCGTTCAGGTCGATAGAACTGGGCCGACCTTGCTAAGCTCATCAGCACTTCTTCCGAGTACATCCGAATCCACCGGGCGTGGTGATATCCATGAATTCTCCACTCCTTCCTTTTAAACTCCTCGCGAGTATCGCTCCAGACGGGATCCCCGATGAGTTCGAGTGGGGACTGAACTTGGAAATCAGCATCGACTCGAGGAGGATGCACTCCTGCATGGGTGAACTCTTTAAAGAAGAGGTGGAGTGTTTCCTCTATCGTTAACGAATGAATAAAGGATGAGGGCACTCGGATCGAAATGGAATGAGCACCCCAGTCTGTAAATAGTTCAAGCGCTAGCCGCACTCGCTCAAGGCTCTCGGCGGTATCTCTGCCACGAAGAAAATAGTGATTTAAAGAAAGTGCGAGTTTTTGGTGTGAAGCCAGTCGCTTTATGAACCGAGTACGCGAGCGTCTTAAACGAAGTTCAGGATCTAATGCATCAACCTCAAAAAATGTAATCTTACGGAGTAACTCACCTTCCGGCATACCCTTAACCCCGACTTCGATATTTAATTTGAGCATACGAAAGCCGACCCCATTTACATCACTCCTATAACTCACTATCTTCGAAAAACGATGCTGAATGTAGTCCTCGGTGACCAACTCTTTCCCTACTGGCTGAATTCCAATAAAAACGACGAATTTCTACTCATCGAATGCCGTAGGATGTGTAAGAGCTATGCCTATCACCAGCAAAAACTGGTTCTGATTTTTACTTCGATGAGAAGGTTTGCTGAAAGTTTAAGAAAAAAAGGCTTTCAAGTTCATTACATTCCTCTCGAATCGAAAAAGAGTGACGGTAGCTATTTCGACATCCTTCAGTCTGAACTTAAAAAACTGGGCGTTAAAGAAATCCGGGTCGATGAATTAGCAGACCGTGGGTTTATGAACGACATGAAAAGGTGGGCGAAAACATCTGGAATTAAAATCCACGAAAAACCTTCCGAATCATTTTTAACTCCCTCAGCGCTTTATTCCGAAATTTTAGGCGAACGTCGACCTTTTATGAAGGCGTTTTATGAATGGCAAAGAAAACGTTTAAATATTCTAACGGATATAAACGGCGAACCCACTGGCGGAAAATGGAGTTTTGATACTGAGAATCGGAAGAAATTACCTAAAAAATTTCAAGCTCCCTCCATTCCGGTTATTAAACGGAATAAAATCGTCGAAGAAGTGATCCAACTCATTGAACGCGAATTTCCAAAAAACCCAGGCAAAGCCGCTGACTTCTGGCTCCCAACTGATCATCAGGAAGCGTTAGTGTGGCTTGATGATTTTCTGGAATCTCGCTTAAATGGGTTTGGGCCTTATGAAGATGCGATAAGCGCTGGAAATGTGGCGGGTGAAGACATCCTCTATCACTCAGCCCTCTCGCCGCTCATGAATATTGGCCTTATTCCTGCAAAACTAATTCTCGAACGAACCCTTCGATATGCGAGTAAAAATAAAACGCCGATCGCGTCTCTCGAGGGCTTCATTCGGCAAATCATCGGATGGCGTGAATTCATAAAAGGTATCGATTCGATTTACGGCGAACGCCAGACGAAAGAAAATTTCTTTAACCATAAACGAAAGCTAAAGAGCTGCTGGTACGATGGCACTACAGGATTACCTCCGGTCGACGATGCGATTAGGAAAGCACTCAGACGTGGCTATAATCACCATATCGAACGACTCATGATTCTCAGTAATGTCATGCTCCTCTCAGAAGTCGAACCCACCGAAGTTCACAAGTGGTTTATGGAAATGTATGTCGACTCTTCTGAGTGGGTCATGGGGCCGAATGTCTACGGGATGGGGCAGTTTAGTGATGGTGGAATTTTCGCAACTAAACCGTACATCTGTGGATCGAATTATATTCTAAAAATGAGCGACTATAGCCGTGGACCCTGGTGCGAAACCTGGGATGCACTCTACTGGAATTTCGTCGACCGACATCTCGATTTTTTTAAGAAGAATCACCGCATTTCTATGGCCGCTCACCTCGTTGCTAAAATGCCTGCGGCGAAACGTGCGAAGTACCGTGAGCATGCCGATCGTTTTCGGGACGAGACGACGAAGTAGTGTGCATAACACGGCCTGAAGCTTGCAAATACTCAGAGGTGGGGCAATTTGCCCACACACTCAGGGACCCTGATGGACACTGAGAACGCTATGAGCACTCAATATGAAAGCACTTGTTTACCGAGGTCCCGGAAAAATATCATTCGAAGATAAAGTTAAACCGAAAATTCAAGACGCAACAGACGCGATCATTAAGGTCACAAAAACCACGATCTGCGGCACCGATCTTCACATTATAAAAGGGGACATTCCCTCCGTAACAGAAGGAAGAGTACTCGGCCACGAGGGTGTTGGGATCGTCGAGGAAATCGGTAATAACGTATCTAACTTCAAAGTCGGCGATCATGTACTCATCTCATGCGTTTCGTCGTGCGGAAAATGTGGAAACTGCAAAAGGGAAATGTACTCGCACTGTGAAAATGGAGGTGGATGGGTATTAGGAAACTTAATTGATGGAACCCAGGCTGAGTACGTCCGAATTCTTTTTGCCGATAATAGCTTACACCTCGTTCCACCTGGTGCGGATGAAGAAGCTCTCGTCATGCTGAGTGATATCCTTCCCACTGGGCTTGAGTGCGGAGTTTTAAACGGAAGAGTAAAACCTGGTGACACCGTTGCTGTAGTTGGCTCAGGGCCCATTGGACTTTCGGCACTTCTCACTTCCCAATTTTATTCACCATCGAAAATCATCGTGATTGATATCGATGATAACAGACTCGAAATCGCAAAATCTTTCGGCGCAACCGACGTCATTAATAATAACGACGGTAAAGCCATCGAAAAAATTATGGCTCTGACCAGTAAAAAAGGAGTTGATGTAGCTATCGAAGCCATTGGGACTCCACAGAGCTTCGACATCTGCCAATCCATAGTAGCGGTTGGCGGTCACCTAGCAAATATTGGTGTGCATGGTAAGCCTGTGCAGCTCAATTTAGATAAACTCTGGGATCACAACATCACATTAACGACTCGACTCGTTGATACTGTGACTACTCCTCTTCTTTTAAAGACGGTGATGTCAGGAAAGATCGAACCAAAGAGACTAATTAGCCATCATTTTAAAATGGAAGACTTGATGAAAGCTTATGAAACCTTTGGAAACTCGGTAAAAGAACGAGCACTCAAGGTACTGATTACGAGTAGCTAAACGCCGACTTCAGCTTGACTGATATCAACGTGGTGGATAGAACCAGTAGATAAATGACTCAACTACCCACCTCCCTCGAGTCACATCGTTCACAACACATAAGCTGGCTGCGAGCAGCTGTTTTAGGTGCTAATGACGGAATCGTCTCTACAGCGAGTCTTATTCTCGGCGTGGCGGCAGCGAAAACCTCACACGAAAACATTTTACTGACGGGAATTGCAGGACTTGTCGCCGGAGCGATGTCGATGGCTGCAGGTGAGTATGTTTCCGTAAGCTCGCAGTCGGATACAGAAAAGGCAGATCTCGACCGAGAAAAAGGTGAGCTTGAAAATAACTCCGAACTCGAGCTGAACGAACTCACCCAGATTTATGTCGGACGGGGACTCGATCTCGATTTAGCAACTCAGGTTGCAAAGAAGTTAACCGCTCACGATGCACTCGGGAGTCACGCGCGGGATGAACTCGGAATTACCGACTCCTTCAGTGCACGCCCAGTCCAAGCGGCACTTGCCTCTGCTGGAGCGTTCGCCGTGGGCGCCATTTTTCCTCTCATCTTAGTCGTCGTTTCTCCATCCCACTTACTCATTAGCCTCGTATCGGTTGGATCACTCATTTTTCTAGTCCTGCTCGGAATCATCGCTGCGAAAGTTGGTGGTGCGAATATCTGGAAAGGCGCCATACGAGTTTGCTTTTGGGGAGCTCTTGCAATGGCCATCACTGCTGGAATTGGGGCTCTTGTTGGGACGAGTGTTTAAATTCCCCTGATTTCAAGGAGACACAGCCTAGCTATGTCTCCGGTTACTCCTGTACTTCGTTTGTAAGTTAGCTTAACGGCGGCGGTACGAAATCTCGATTGGACTTTCTTCACCGCCAAAGTAACGATAGCCCCGCTGCGTTTCCATGAAATCATTTCCATTCGGAGCGAACTGTCGCTGCAAGTATGAACAACCCTTCTGCAATTTGAGTTCTTCAGCACAGTCCTTTACGGTAGTGCGTTCGATTTCGGATCCGCGAAGTTCTGAAACGATCAGTACGCCGTTCACAAGCACCGTTCGGATTTGCTCTAAGCTCTCGGAAGTGGCGAGCAGAAAAGGATCGACCACGCTTCCGTCGGCACGGACAACATCGGGATTCGGGTAGAAATAACCGTTGCCGTTGTCTAGGTCGATCGTGATGTCGCAGTTCGACTGACTGAACTTCAAGATGCGATCATTGGATTTCCTTTGATGCATGATGAATCCCGACCATCATGCACTAGGCGACCGATTTCAATTCGCCTAGTGAGCGGCTTTCGGCATTCGATATGTCTACAGACACGCTTGAGACTCGTAAAAGCAACTTTGCCCAAGTTTACCCCATTTGATGGATCTAAAGCGTCACAGCCGTCTTCGCGCTTGGACTCAGATTTGCATCAGCTAGTGATAAGATGTTTCTGTCGCATTTTATACCCATTCGTCCACGCTACCGAATTTTACAAGAAGATGCGGTAAATAAGCTGGTCGAACTGAGACTCGCGTTCAACCCAAAGTTGGATCCCGTTTTCGTGCAAAAATTAGTACGTCGCTATGGACTCGCCAGTGAAAAAATTAAATCTCGCGGCACCGAAATTTCGGCCTATGCGCATCAGCAAAAGGACGATTTATTAAAACCCTCTTTTTTCGACGACGGTAAAATTCCTGACTTGGAAACACGAATGAAGTTCTATCTTGAAAACTCAGACCGAGTTTTTCAAGAATGGTACGGCCACGAAAAGTTTCGCCCGGATCACATTGTCCATGTGAGTTGCACAGGGTATACGGCCCCAAATTCCGCTCAAAAAATCGGGTCCGAATGGACAGAAAAAAATAAACAGTCGGTGATCGTCACGAATGCCTATCATATGGGGTGTTACGCCGCATTGCCTGCAGTTCGAATTGCGAATGCTTACGGGAACGTCGAGGCCGTTTCAAACCGAAACTTTAGGGTTGATATAGCCCATAATGAACTCTGCAGTCTCCATTTCGATCCGTCGACCTTAGAGCCTGAACAGATTGTCGTCCAAAGCCTCTTCGCGGATGGGCATATTCGCTATTCACTGACGGCGAAGCAACCCGAGCTCGGTTTTGAAATCGAGAACCTGCAGGAGGAGCTTATCCCTCAT
>JBGSHQ010000118.1:0-1714 GCA_041752095.1 Bdellovibrionia bacterium | reverse complement strand
TTACGTGGCTTTAGCGGATGTGGTGGAGCACTTACTTGAAAGATTAAATCGTTTTGGGGATCGAGCACGAGTTAAGAAACGAAAAAAGGCGCGCGAATCCCAGAAGACTCTTTTAGCTCATGTTGATCAGGAGAGTGAAGCCTCTTAATCATTTATTTAAACGATGCAAATTAGATCATTTATCCATTAGAACGATTAAGCTTTTTACTTTAATATGAACCAATAAACTTCTTGAAAGGGAGTACTTTTATGACAACCCGCAGTCGTGGTCTTGAGTCTTTTCAGCGTCTTGTAGCAGGTAATGAGCGTTTCACCTCCGGCCTAAGGTCTATAAACACCTTTGCGGACGCAAAAAAACTCGAAGAACTAGCGTCAAAAGGACAAAAGCCTTTTGCAACTATTCTTACATGCGCCGATTCACGATTGCCGGCAGAACTCCTTTTCGATCAGGGCTTCGGAGATCTCTTCGTCGTTCGAGTGGCGGGTAACGTAGTAGCTCCATCGCTTATAGCAAGTATGGAGTTCGCGGCACTTTCATTCCAAACCCCTTTAATTTTAGTCATGGGTCATAGTCAGTGTGGCGCTATTAAAGCCGCGACCGATTATGTATCAAATCCAAGTGCGGAATTGACAGAAAATCTTCGTGATTTAGTGAGTCGAATCGAACCGTCAGTGCGCTTTACGTCGGTTAAACGTCCAGGACCTAAGGACGATAAATTTTTAGAAGAATGTACTTGGAATAACGTGAAACATTCAGTTGCAACTATCCTGGAGCAAAGCAAAACCCTCAGAGATTTAGTTTCGAAGGGTGAAGTTGAGATTCGTGGAGCGGTGTATGACCTAAAATCTGGAAAAGTAAATTATGAGTAATTTTTTAATAAAAAATCACTAAAATTTTTGATCCATAGAGAGGTCTAATAATGATTCACGTTGAAGTTAAAGATTTATATAAAAAAAGATACGTTGCGCTCTGGTCTTTGCTTTCCTTTAAAGCCGGTCTTCTGAATGCAGCTGGTTTTTTAATTGCAGGCAGTTTTGTGTCGCATGTGACGGGATTCGGAACACAGATTGGCTTAGCAATAGGTCATGATGAAATTAAGTTCGGTGCTGAACTTTTGGTTATTCCGGTCTCATTCATTTTTGGCGCACTGGTAACTGCTTTGGTTCTCGATCGAAATTATTCGAATGATAAGATCCCGAATTATCCGATTGTCCAAATCTTAATTACAGGAGTGATCGGATTAATTTCGCTATTGTTCAGTATTGAGTTTTTCCAGGTAGCAACATTAGGGGGTGCGGGAGATAAATCTGTAGAGCTTATCGGACTGCTTTGTTTTGCCTGTGGGCTTAAAAATGGATTAACCACATGGGCATCCCATGGAAAAATTAGGACCACGCATATTACAGGTCTTTCTACTGATATCGGACTTCATTTGCCTAAAATTTTTCAAAAAGAAGGAGCGGTTTCCCGTTATCCTGAAGCTCGAAAGGTTACCTATGTAAGGCTTATTACTCTTGTAAGCTTTTCGGTTGGATCTTGTATGTCGGCATTACTTATTCCAGCAGTAGGACATAAAATATTTTATGTATCTTTCGCATTATCGGTTGTTCTTGCTTTGATTTCCATTCTTCACAGGAGAGATATTTTAAAGCCGAAAGTAAGTAGTGTTCCTCATCTCGTAGCAAGCACCGGTTAACTTCGTATCCCGGGCCA
>JBGSHQ010000117.1:0-2938 GCA_041752095.1 Bdellovibrionia bacterium | reverse complement strand
GGCTGAAGCCTCGCCCGGTGCGCCCGAAAAAGTTCGCGCCGTTTCGCCTTCTGAGACAAAACTGATGATGACTGTCGATGAAGAGTTTATGGCGTTAGTCACTCGGATGCGTGAACTGGATGGAAACCCAGGCGCATCGCTCACTGCGATTTTTGCTCGCGCGATGAAGGAGTATGTGAAGCGGCGTGGAGTGAAACCACGAGGCAGTGCTCGGGCAAGTATAAAAGCCAGCACCCAGGCACTGCCTCGGGATAGTGCCCGTGTAATTTCACCACGCACCGCTTCGCGGGCGACCGAAGTGAAGCTGCATTCGCGGTATATCCCTGTCTCGGTTAAAAATCAGATCCGCACGCGATCAGGCGATCGGTGCGAATTCCGCGAAAAAGAAACTGGCCGTCGATGTGAAAATACTTACGGACTGGAATTCGATCACATTCATGCGTTTGCTCGGGGCGGACCAAGCTCAAGCGAAAACATTCGCCATACTTGTAAGACGCATAATTTACTTTATGCGGTGAGGACTTATGGGGCTAAGAAGATGGGGAACTATCTGAGCTAAGCTAAACTAAACTTTGCTGATCGACTTTTTTTGAAAATCTAAGGCTAAATCGTCTATCTCGAAGGGACTCATTTAAAAGGTATTCCCAAAGTTCACGTAAAATCCACTCGCAGCCTGATCAATCGCTGGTGTGAAGTTATATCCCAGTCCGAGGTTGAAGTTATTACGAGAGTAGTCGATTCCGACGGGGTAATAAATAAAGCCCTTCGGTTCGGGTAACCCGAGCGGGCGTCCATGCGATTCAAACTTCGAGTACCCCACTCCAACCAGAGGTGAAATATTCGATTTAAGCGGAACGAGTTTAATTGCACCACCGTAGGAAAAGACGGATTCCATATCCTGATAAGGCAGACGGTAGTCGGCGTAGTTTTTATGAGTCGTTACCTTACCCGAAGTGAAAATCTGGCTGAGAACATCCCCTAGCCAATAAAATGCAAAACCAAGTGGCATGATCGTATAATTTCCAATTGCTGCAGGGACGTTTGCCATTCCAGAGGTGTATCCCCCGAGCCCACCGGTGAGCCGAATCACACTAATATTCATACTTAAGTTCAGTCCTAGAATCGAAGGCGGTGGGTCACCGTGAATGGATAAATAGATTCCCATTCGGTCTGTTTCGTTGGCGGCAAAAGCTTGTGAACCATTGAGAGCTAGAGAAAGAAGGATGAAAATCCAGAAATTAATTTTTCTTTCCATAATCTTTAATTCTCTCATCTTGTTTTTAGTTTCTATTTGCATAGATAAAATTCAGGTCCATTTTCAGTCAACTCTATTGCTGTTTCCGGACAAGGTTTCGAATATCCAAGTCTTGCTCTCGTTTTGTATGCCGGAGTTTCTCGAGCCGCCGCCCAAACTAAATCACTAATTTTATCACGATTTTTTAATGCGAATTTCTCACAACACTTTTTATAATAAACACTCCACTTTTCCGCTTCGTACCTGCTCTGGCTGGCATCAAAAAAACCACGATCGTCAGGTACAATTTTATATTTAACTTTTATATCTTCATAATTTGGAAGATGAATTTCATTTGGAAAATTTTCTTTGAGCAGTTTCGTGAATGTTTTATTAAAAACCATATCGTTTGTTTCACTAAGCCTAAAGACTCTCATTCCTAAATTTTTATACTGGGGCTCAAATTTTTCTAATATTTTCGACATCATGTGATTTTGAATTTTTCGATTTCTTACGGCCGGATCTACTGCTGTATCGCCCACAATTAAATAATATCGATCATCTATTAGCCTTACATAGTGGATGGAATAACCGAGCAATCTATCGTTCTGATCACCTGCAAAGCGACCGTAAAATTTCCAACCCTCTCTGAAGTCTGCAGATATGAGTTCAGGAATAACGAGATCTGCACATTCGAAATGAGGTTCTACAGCCGAAACTGAGTTCAAGAATGGTGTGCTAAAATGGAGGATAATCAAAATCAGAATTCGAAAAACCATGATAGTTAAAATATCATATATAGTCTTCGTATATGCACTGTTGAAAAAATGACATTGTCATTTGTGGTGGTTTTAAATAGACAACAGACTCGTAGAAGCTAAAAAGGCAACATCACCCGCATTTGCATCCATGAGGATAGATTCCGGCTGAACTGAAAGAATCTTATTTTCAAGCTTTTCAACCTCTTCTTTTGAGCTGACCGGTAAAATCACTCGAATATAATTCGAAGTATATCCACCGACATACACTCGACTCGAGTCTGGTCCTTTCACCGCACCTTCGATGAGGACCCGATCGAGTAAGCGACCGTGTTTGCGGAACTCTTCTAAAGTCTTTCCATGAATTTCTTTAAGCCGCTCTAGGCTCAGATCGCGTAAAATTTTTGCGCGGCGAACCCGCTCATGTTGGGGCACAGAATTAGGGAGTCGAGTGGCCGGCGTTCCTTCTCGTTCGCTATAAGGAAAAACATGAAGCCGTGACCAAGGAAGTGAGCGAAGCATTTCTACACCAGCATCGAATTCTTCAAGAGTTTCTCCTGGAAACCCAGTGATGA
Organism: Bdellovibrionia bacterium; assembly: GCA_041752095.1. Taxonomy (GTDB): domain Bacteria; phylum Bdellovibrionota; class UBA1018; order UBA1018; family UBA1018; genus JACMQW01. The sequence continues at coordinate 371 of JBGSHQ010000117.1, read as the reverse complement.
CATCCATTCCAGCAAAAACTCCGCCGATAGGTGCAGGAAGATCCGCAATCGCTTTTAGCGTCGAGTTCACCTCGAGTGCGCTGTATTTCCGCTTCATGAGTTTTAATATTTTAGAGCGCGGACTTTGGAGCGAAACATGAAAGTGGGCGCAGAGGCGTGGGTTCGTGGCGTAAATCTCACGAAGTTCAGGTGTGATTTCTACTGGATCGAGAGATGAAATGCGAAGGCGCTCAATTTTTGTTTTCTCTAAAAGCGCTAAAACAAGCTTTTCAAGGATCGGTGTTCCGTTTTCGTTTAGATCGGCCCCGTAATCGCCGATGTTTGTACCCGTGATCACAACCTCTCGTATCCCTTGCGAAACGAGAGTATTC
>JBGSHQ010000116.1:0-3587 GCA_041752095.1 Bdellovibrionia bacterium | reverse complement strand
GGCTGAAGCCTCGCCCGGTGCGCCCGAAAAAGTTCGCGCCGTTTCGCCTTCTGAGACAAAACTGATGATGACTGTCGATGAAGAGTTTATGGCGTTAGTCACTCGGATGCGTGAACTGGATGGAAACCCAGGCGCATCGCTGACCTCGCTTTTTGCTCGCGCGATGAATGAATTCGTTAAGCGGAGAGAGGTAAAGCCGCGAGACAGTACGCGGGCAAGTGCACGCGTGCCTTCACTACGCACTGCTTCGCGGGCGCCCGAAGTAAAACCGCATTCGCGCTATATCCCTGTCTCGGTTAAAAATCAGATCCGCACGCGGTCAGGTGATCAGTGTGAATATCGCGAAATCGAATCGGGCCGACGATGCGAAAATACTTATGGACTTGAGTTTGATCACATCCAGGCGTTTGCTCGGGGCGGACCAAGCTCAAGCGAAAACATTCGCCACACCTGTAAGGCGCATAATTTACTTTATGCGGTGAAAATTTATGGGGCTAAGAAGATGGGTGAATATTTAAATTCATGAGTATATGAACCGAATTTTTTCGCTTAAGCGCGCAGTCGTTGCGCGGTAGTTTAGGGGATTACGCGCTAAACAGCCGTTGCTACTTTCCTGCCGGACACCAGATACATCAAGGTTCCTCCGGCCGAATGATAAGTGCGGTTAAGCAAGGCCTTTCGGAATGATCCATCGTCATATGTAGCGAGCTTCCAAAAACGCTCGAACTCGTCTTTAGCGCCTCCCCCAGCAGAGAAATACTTCCAAGTCTCTTCTTTGTCCCAGGTCCAAAACTCTCGATCATTCCATTCGAGTGATTGCTTTAAATGGACCTGTTGTTCTTTTGTCTCGTAGGGCGGGAACATCGGAACGGCTTTATCGGAGATAAAGACTTGAATATCTTCGGCGCCGGTTTCGGCAAAATATCCCGGGAGTAAATCTCCGAGAGAAATATTCCCGAGCCCTAACGCCTCCTTCCCCCTTTGGCAGACGAGCTTGAAGCGAAATAGCGCCGTCAGTTCGTCTACAGTGACATCTGCGCTCAAGCTACTCATGACGGCGTGCTGAACGAGATTATTTGGTTCGACCGCGAGTAGGACGCCTCCGGGTTTCAAGACCCGAAGCATTTCGGACAACGCGGATTTCGGATCTCGAACGTGGATCAATACCGTTTGGCAAGTGACCATGTCGAACGAGTTATTTTCGAATGGAAGTCGGTTAACATCGCCTTTTCGATAGGAAAACTGAGAAGCTAAACCAAGCTCAGTCACTCGGCCGCTGGCCTCCGTGACCCATTCTTCCTCCCGATCCACCCCGACGAAGCGAGTGGTAGGAGGCAAGACGGCAGAGAGAATCTGTCCCCAGTGTCCGATTCCGCAGCCCACGTCCAAAACGCTTCCGATCTCGTCAAACTTTAGGCGCTTTGCCGTGAGTCGAAGAAAATCTTGATTCCACCAAAAATCCCGATAGTCGCCGAAATATTCCGCTGAATGCGGCTTCGGCGTATGAGAGCTCTCTTCCATGAAGTGAGTTTATCACGGAAATCGTTGTAGTCCTCAGGAGGGGCTTTAGGTGCACATCCCGGAATCGTAAGGGTAACTATAACAAATGAATGGGTGTGGGCCCATGCCTCCGCGATGATTGTATTCGAAAAGACTCGTCGAAACCCCGAGCTAACCAATGTCGGGAAAAACCCGACAGGTTTTAAGCAGTCTCAAACTCAATCATCCCAAAGCCCATATAATCAAGATCGCCCCATTTTCCCCCTTGTAATCGAGTCCCGAACTATGTATAACGCATCGCATTATGACCCGTTTAACCCGGAGATATCCCATGCGTTCACAACTTGTTTTAGCCTTTATTCTTACTCTTGCCATCACTGGCTGTGGAAAAAGCGTTACTCGTGAAGCGGGGCTGGTAGCCCAGACGGCGTCGCCTGAAAACACTCTCCGAAGTTCCATCGAGCCATGCGTGGACCCCATCGGCGAACCCCAGTATAAAGTAGTCCAGAATTTTTCAGACTTAGCCCAAGAGAGCGGCAACTACGAACTCGCTTCCATCCAGGCAGTCAGTCACACGACTGTTTCAGGATTTACAGGAAACGTCGAAGGGATCTCCGTCATTTCTGGGGTATCTACAAACGGAAAGATGAAACTCACGCAAGTGTGCAGCGATTACTCCCAGGTTCCTGTTGGAACGCATTCATGGAAAATTTCGGCACCTGTGGCAGTAGAAGCAACCCGCGGCACAGTTTCGAAAGAAATGAGTATCCAGCAATCTGTGAGTGCATCGAATAATGTTCAGTACCTTGGTACCGCACTTGCTTCGATTAAGGGCGCTTCCGGGTGTTTGAATATAAATGAAGTGATCAGCGGAAAAAAATGCGAAGTCGCGCAAGTCTACCAAATCGACTCAACCACAATCGGGGTGCTCCGAAAAATCACTACGAAAAACTCGACCAGCGGCTCGGTCGTTTCTAAAATTTTCGCGCAGTACATCCTGACTGGCGTTAAAGAAAAAAAGAAAACTGAACCTAAGGCGTCTGTCAAAAAGAGCCCGTGTGTTTACTAAACGACTTAGCGTTTTCCGAGTCTAAGTTTGCTGTGCTTTTTTCCGTACGTGAAATAAATCACGAACCCGATCGCAAGCCAGACAAAAAGCCTGATCCACGTGTCCATCGGTAAGCCCGTCATCACCCAGAAGCACGAAGCCGCTCCTGCGAGTGAAACAAACCAGTACGCTGGTGTTTTAAACGGTCGTTCGCGGTTCGGTTCTCGGATTCGGAGAATCGGCACCGCAAGACACACGAGTACAAACGCGAGCAGTGTTCCGATCGAAACGAGTTCTCCCACTAAGCTCATCGGCATCACGCCACCGCAGAGAGCGACGAAGACCCCAGTGACTTTAGTCGCATTCCCCGGTGTGTGGAACTTCGGATGAATGCGGTCGAACCACGGAATCAGACCGTCTTTCGCCATCGCGTAAAGAACACGCGTTTGCCCGAGCATCATTACGAGAATAACAGACGTCAGACCTGCGAGTGCTCCGAACTTCACGAAGAACGCGAGTGTGAGTCCAGCCGTAGGGGACCATCCACGAAGCGCGATGATTCGATCTACACCGACAGCAACCGGATCGGGAACCGCGAGTTCCTTATAGTTCACCACTCCCGTCATTGTGAGTGACATCAGGATATAAACAATCGTGCATCCGATGAGGGATGCGAGAATCCCAATAGGGAGATCGCGCTGTGGATTTTTTGCTTCCTGTGCAGTCGTCGAGATCGCATCGAATCCGATGTAGGCAAAGAACACAACGCCAGCACCCGTGAGTACTCCCGGCCATCCGAAGCTTAAGTACTCGCTGCCGTGCCGCATGCTCATGGCTTGGACCGGAATCATTTTAGCAAGCCCAGTCGCATCCGGATTTGCGATCCAATTCGCGGAATCAATCACACCCCAACCTAAAGCGATGAAGGCCAGGATAATGAAAACTTTTACAAAGACGATGATGTTATTTAATTTTGCGGATTCCTTAATACCGCGGAAAAGAATCCACGACATGAAGAGCGCGACAACGGTTGCCGGCA
>JBGSHQ010000115.1:0-4220 GCA_041752095.1 Bdellovibrionia bacterium | reverse complement strand
ACGTGCTCAGCTATAGCAGTCCGAGTTAGCGGTCGATCAGGATTCCTTAAAAAATATTCGAGGAGCGCAAATTCTTTTTGGGTGAGGACGAGTTCTTGTTCCCCGCGGTGGACCTTTCGTTTCACTAGATCCATTGCGATGTCTTCGAAGCGAAGAACGCTTCCTACTCCGCCTGTCGTCTGGCGACGAAGGAGTGCGCGAACGCGTGCAAGAAGTTCATCGAATTCGAAGGGTTTCGTTAAGTAATCGTCGGCGCCAGAATCGAGGCCAGCGACTTTATCTTTCGTACCCGATAGAGCGGTGAGCATGAGAATGGGTTTCTCAAATCCATCGTTCCGAAGGTGGCGAGCTGTATCGAGTCCCGTTTGGTCGGGGAGCATCACATCGAGAACGATGAGATCATATTCGTTTTCGGCAGCGAGCATTTCGGCGCTCTGCCCGGTTTCGGCGAGATCGACGGAGTATCCTGCCTCACCGAGCCCTTGCTGGATGAAGCGAGCCATTTTTCTTTGGTCTTCGACAACGAGAACTCGCATGAGTGGGAGCTTAGCGGTGACCGGTTCAGAGCGCCAGAGGGGAGTCGAGTCTTTTTTTGGGGCCGTTGTGGATTCGATCATGTGGGTAACCGGTGACCTTTCTGGTGCGGAGTTTTTAAGGGGGGGGCGCCCGTTTTCGTTGAGAGAGGGAGTCTCCCAGACGCAAAAAGGGCGCCCATAATCCCAACTAGAGCCCAGACCAGGACGGTCCAGGAGAGTGGGGAGGATAGAGATGGGATGAGCGACATCTTCATAGTGAAGAGATTACGGATGTCGCGTTAGGTGGGGATGAAAGGTGAATAAAATATTTTTAACGAGTGGGGGGGCGCGTAAGGGCGAGGGCTGATTGGTTTGGTTTAATTTCGTCCGTGGTTTTGTCAGCTTTTTACGGACATTTTTGGGTGCGGAGTAAATTCATTCTTTCTGTAAAGCCTGAGTGATTCAATCAAAACGCCTGTATCGGGTATAAAAAACACGATTCAGGGGTTGCATTCAGACTCAATATTATTAGGTAGTCATAGAACTACCTTTGAGTGAGAAATTAGAGTTCACCGCGCCTGCAGAACGCTTCGATGAATAGCTATTTTTTCACACTGAGCACGAGTGAACTGGTTAGAGTGTTGTTCAGGGTTAAAGAATATGGAATCAGAAAGCATGATATTGTAGCCATTTTTTTTATCCCAATGATCGCCATCGTTCAGTAAATTGTGCCCTAATTCGTGAAGCTCTACGCCCATAGGCGGTGTTGAAAAATATAAAGAACTTATAACGTCTGAAGGAATCCAAGCTTTGTTCCATAAATCTTTATCGTTTGGAAAGAAAGACTCCGGTCCAGAGTAACCAAATCCGCTTCCGTCAATTCGTTTAATGTCATCCAGATAGAAGAGAGTTTGGACTCCGTCGTTTCCAAAAATTCCCGCAATTTTACGTACATCGAGCTTTCCGTCCAAAAGCTGCAAGAATTCAAACGAGGCGTTTGAATTTAGGTCGTAATGATGATCCGTGATTTCAAGATCATAAAGGCCAACCGTGGGAATTGAAACCGCGCACTCTTGATTCAATATTTTTGCGGTCCATTCAAGTCGGGACGCGATTATGGAACGCGTCCAATGCCGTTGCTTATTTCGCCGATGTACAACAATTGCTCTTAAAGGAAGTCGGCGGTTCGATGTTTGGTTTGAGATCTCGATTCGGCCGATCTTCGATAGAGCCGCTGGCTGGTGTGTAGTACCCATGGCCATCGAATCAATAGTGGCAATCAGTGACAGTGAAAAGATGATGATTGATTTCATTTTTTTCTAAAGCTCAAATTCAATATTTTTTGCCTGCGCATTCCCAACAACAAATCCATCAAGCCGATAAAAACGAAACGAGGAAGACCACGAGTCATGGTCCTCCTCGTATATAAATCTTAGTGCGCGTTAGCTTTTGCTTTTGCGACCATCTTACGGTTCGCGCGCTCGACCATCATCTCGTCGATGATTGCGAGAGCTTCTAAGCGAAGGTCGTTTTCAAAAATAAAGCGATAAAAGTTTTCCATGTCGGGGTGATGGCGGAAGTTCTTCAGTGAACCCGACATTTCTGTCGACCCGGTCACAGCAGCAAGCGCTGCTGCGTTTCCGCTGGAGCTCGACTTCGAAGCTGCAGCCACTTCTTCTTCCTCTTCAGCTTCTTCGGTCACTTCGATCGAAATGGTTTCAGTAGAAATCATTTCAACTTCGACAGACTTCGAGCCTTTTCCTTTTGTCGCTTTCGCTGCAGGTGCCTTTTCTGCTTTAGCGGGTGCCTTTGCTGGGGATGCTTTTTTTGCTTTTGTTGACATGAATGCTCCTTTGGTTTGCTGGGTTAAAGTAAAAGTTAGTTAGGGGAAATTTCCACACCGTAGCGGTGAAGCTTGTTATAAAGAGTTTTAATCGTGATCCCGAGTGCTCCGGCGGTTTTCGTTTTATTGCCGTTATTAAATGCAAGAGTACGCAGGATATGTCCTTTTTCGACTTCCTCAAGCGGAGTGCCGATCGAAAAATCTCCCGATAGCGAGGTGTCTTTCGGAGCGCGAATCGCAAAAGGAACATCTTCGAGTTTAATCTCAGGACCTTCAGAAAGAATTTTTAGCCGTTCAATTGTATTCTGCAGTTCACGAATATTTCCTGGCCAAGTGTAGTTCTGGAAAACTTCGATCACGCGAGGATCGATTTTTTTCACGTGAGAAACTCCACCGAATCGGGAGTGTTTTAAAAAGTGTTCACAAAGCGCTGGAATGTCTTCTTTGCGCTCACGAAGAGGGGGCATCTTCATCGCGATCGTGTTTAAACGGTAATAAAGATCTTCACGGAAATGTCCGGTCTTCACATCGTCTGCGAGATCGCGGTTCGTCGCACTGATGATCCTAACATTTACCTGAATCGGTTTTTTTCCACCGATTCGGTAGAATTCACCTTCCTGGAGGAAGCGAAGCATTTTCGTTTGGATTGATAGGCTCATATCGCCAATCTCATCCATAAATAAGGTTCCGCCGTCTGCGACCTCACAAAGACCGATTTTCGTCGCGACTGCACCCGTAAAAGATCCCTTTTCGTGACCGAAAAGTTCACTCTCTAGAAGTGATTCCTGAAGTGCCGCGCAGTTTACCGTTACGTAGGCTGCATTTGCACGAGCGCTCTTCTGGTGGATTCGTTTAGCGATCAGTTCTTTACCGGTTCCCGACTCACCTAAGATAAGGATTGTCGCCATCGTCGGAGCTGCTTTTTCAACGAGCGCGAGAATTTCGCGAACGGGAGCGCTGTCGCCGATAAATTCTTGTCCACGGTTTTCTGCTTCGACTAAGGTTTTTAAAACTTTATTTTCCTTCTGCAGATCTTTTTGCTGATCCAGAATCCGTTCATGCGCACGGCGAAGTTCGAGCGTTTTTTCTTGGACAGCGGACTGAAGTTTTTTATTAAACGCTTTCGCATCTAAAAGAAGTTCGCGGTTCTTCGAAACGGTCGCCATTTGATTTGCGAGAAGTTCGAAGAAGGTGACATCGTTTTCAGAGAATCCTTTTTCGACCGCAGACTCGATAATGAGAATCCCTAAAAGTTCGCTCCCATTTAAAACAGGAACCGCGAGAAGAGAGCGTGTTTTTTCAGAAACGATCGGGCTTGATGCTTTTACCTCATGGGGAATGGTTTCAAGGATCAGGCTTTTTCGCTTTTCGAAGACGTAGGCCAGAATTGAATCTCGGGGTGAGAGTGCGTGACCCAGTTCGATCAGTCCGGAATCCCGTCCGACGACAGCGTCGAGGCGCGCACTCGAAGTAGAGCCTGCGGGCAGGCTCCAAAACTGGATGCCTTCAAAACTCAGTTCACTCTTTAAAATATTTAAAATGGACTGGTGGAAGTTCTCAGTATCGAGAAGTCCCTGGAGCCGGATCGAGAGCTCGTTTAGAAGTTTGATGGTGTTTGATCCGGACTGTGCCATTCGACGTACTACCTCAGGTTCATTCAGACTGTTACCTGGGGTATGTCATTTTTACCTCAGGTGCAACCGGAGAGTATATAATTTACATGGTTTGGTCAACGCAAATTATACTCAGTGCGTTATTCGAATTGCCTCGTAATTAAAGACACTTAGACGCGGAGCCGTATTTGTGAGGATACGGCTCGTGACCCCATAATCAGGACACCAACGTAAAACCGCCCCCGGCCA
>JBGSHQ010000114.1:0-6245 GCA_041752095.1 Bdellovibrionia bacterium | reverse complement strand
TTACTGAGTTTCTTTCAAGGCTCTTTACGGCTTTAAAAACAGTTGAACTGGAACGGAACCCATTACGAAAAAACCGCACTGGCCTGGCTTAAAAATCAGGATGAGAACCGAAAAGAGATTTTAGATCTCTTTCGTAAAACCTACGGAAACGAAGGAGACGCGGTCAGATGGTTTAACCGCTGGCGGATTTTCTTTCTCTCGTGTGCGGAACTCTTTGGGTACAAAAACGGAAATGAGTGGGGCGTGTCCCACTATCTTTTTAAAAAGGGAGATTAGAAATGAAAAAGATCAACTCTGTTTTCATGATCGGTTTGACTTCATTTCTCTCTTTTGCCGTAAGTCATTCCGCTTCTGCTTCTGATCTATCCTTTCCGAATGAATGCGAAGTTGCGGGATCCAAAATTAAACTTCACGGGACAGGAACGAGGAAGGCAACTCTTTTTGCGATTAAAGTTTATCACGCTGCTTATTACTCTTCTAAAAACACTCCATCACTCGAAGATGTGCTGAAGGATTCCGGACCTAAACGCCTCGACATAAAGTACCTTCGTGACTTCGGCCTTGATGACACCAACGAAGCTTGGAATTACCAGTTTAAGGAGAGTTCAGGTTTTGAATTAAAAACGATACGAACTGAACTCGATCAGCTGATTTCCTACCAAAAAGCGATTAAAGAGGGAGATACACAGCGGTTTGAGTTTCACTCCGACCGGGTGGTATTTTTTATTAATGGTGAGAAGCGGGGTGAGATCGTTGGAAAAAATTTCCAAGCTGCTCTGCTCACTATTTTTTTTGGACCTAACCCTCCTACGCAAGAACTCCAAAAGGGTCTCTACCGGGGGATTGCCTCCCAGAAAACGTCATCATGAAATCATTTCTCATCGCATTCTGCATTTTAGTCCTCATCTCGATGATCGGGGTTACGACCTGGGCATCGCTTGACCGAAGTGTGATCGACGGTTTCAAATCCGTCTGGGCCGACCGATGGGGAGCAGCTACCCTATTTGATGCTTATTTTGCATTTCTGACATTTTATCTCTGGGTCTTCTATAAGGAGAGTTCGATTCTCGCACGCACACTTTGGTTACTTGCGATTCTCGCGTTCGGGAATATCGCGATGGCGATCTATCTCTTAAAGGAAATATACCACCTCCCTAAAGGTGCAACAGTACCCAGTCTACTCCTAAGAAAAGAGCGCGCTTAATGCGGGAAACGAGTTTTCTTCACCGAAAGCTCTGGACGCCGATACTGGGACAGTTAAAGCAGGGTGCAACACCTATCCAGCTCGCTCGCTCCGTTTCCTTTGGGGCTACGCTTTCGCTCTTTCCGATTTTAGGCTCGACGACCCTACTTTGTTTTATCGCTGGCATTGCTTTACGGCTAAATCCTGTAGCGATACAGGCCGTGAATTATCTTATGACTCCTGCTCAGCTCGCAGCAATCCCGGTCTTTATTAAACTCGGAGAAAAAGTTTTCGGCTTACCCCCGATTTCATTTAACCCAGCACGTATGACTACTGAGTTAATGGATGCACCCCTCGAGTTTTTAAAATCTTACGGCGGAAGTGCGGCTTCAGGTATTTTCATCTGGTTCCTTTTTGCGATTCCGGCTTTAATACTGATCGAACGTAGTGTTCTTCCCGTAATCCAAAAACGGAGCAAGTCATGATTCTTTCTGAATACATACTCGGTGTAGCTAGTCTTCCAGAGATGGTGATCTGGATTTCCATTCTTTCGATTACTCTATTTTCTTTAGCCTGGGCAACAGCCGTTCGGATTAATAATTATTCGATCGTCGATGCGCTCTGGAGTTTATCCTTCGGTCTCTTCGCACTTTTCGTGATTCTATTCGGACCCGGGGATCAGACCCGTAAACTTTTAATCGGCGGGATGTTCTTCATTTGGAGCGTCCGGCTCGGCGGATATCTCACGATACGAATTTTTTCACACCTCGATCAGGAAGATCGCCGTTATCAGAAACTTCGTGAAGACTATGGTGACCGCGTTCGCTTTCGGTTTTTCCTTTTCTTCATGATGCAAGCGGTGTCAGTCGTTCTCCTTCTCGCTCCCCTTTTCGTCGCGGCTACGAACCCGAGCCCTGGGATTACGCTTCTTGAATGGATCGGTGGGGCTGTATGGTTTATCGGGCTTATCGGAGAATCTGTTTCAGATTCACAGATGTCTGCTTTTCGAGCTGATCCCCAGAATAAAGGTAAAGTCTGTGAACGCGGACTTTGGTATTATTCGCGGCACCCGAATTATTTTTTCGAGTCGGTGATCTGGCTCGGCTACGGAATTTTCGCGGTCTCATCTCCGATGGGGTGGACCACACTTTTCGCACCAGCACTCATCTGGTTCTTACTCTTGAAGGTGACTGGAATCCCCTATGCGGAGGAAACTTCGCTCCGCACGCGCGGCGATTTATACCGAGACTACCAGCGGCGAACGAGTGCTTTCGTTCCGTGGTTTAAGCGTAAGTAATTTAATCGCTAAGAAGCAACTTTTAGAGTTACTCGTAAACCTAAATTCTGAGCAATATCGATCAATCGATCTGTAGAAATATGAGTCGTATTTCCATTCAGAATCGCAGTAACGACAGTTCGCCCTACACCAGCGTGCTTCGCAGCTGCAGCATGAGTCATCTGCTTCTTTTCGACTGCTTTCTTAATAGCAACCGCAAGATCAGTACGCATTTCAATTTTTGCTGCTTCACCTGCAGGGAGGCCGAGAGCCCTCGCAAGTTCTTTAACTGACTTTGTTTCGGTATAATTTTTTATTCTCGCCTTCATTACAACTATCACTATGTCATAAATTTATGACATAGTCAAATCGAGCTCTTTTGGCTGTAATTCACCCATCATCTGATCCAACCCCTCATACTTTTTCGTACGAGTGAACCAGTCCGTCTTCCAGTATATTTCTGAATATCTGAGCCACTGTTTCATTCGACGTGCGCAATAGCGACTGTCTTCTTTAGTAATGCCCATGTTCCGGTCTGCGTAGTGTGCAGAGTGCGTGGCGAAATCTCGAAGCAGCGGGAGCCACGCAGAAATATCGGTTCTTTCGGGAACGATCGCAGCTTGGTCCACAAGCCCAAGCTCTTTCCCTAGTTTTAGTGAGAGCCACGGATCTGCAAGCGCCCCGCGTCCGATCATGAAGTGCTCACATCCAGTGATCTCGCGGCACTTTTTAAAATCATCCAGCGTCCAAATGTCCCCATTCGCCACCACAGGAATCGACACGACTTCGCGAGCACGCGCGATCCACTCCCAGTATGCGGGAGGCTGGTAACCATTTAATTTCGTACGTGCGTGAATCGTGATCCAGGCAGCGCCGCCCGCTTCGGCGCGTTTCGCGTTTTCTAAAATCGCGCGGGGGTCATCCCAACCGAGGCGAAGCTTCGCGGACACCGGAATCTCAACTCCAGCCACGCGCGTGACTTCCGCACGCACTGCCGAGACGATTCCTTCGAGCCGCGCGGGATATTTCAGAAGGGTCGCTCCCCCATCATTTCGGTTCACCGTTTGGGCCGGGCACCCGAAATTTAAGTCGATCCCGGGCGCTCCAAGGCTAAGTGCGGAAGCCGCGCTTTCTGAGATCCGGATGGGATCACCACCTAGAAGCTGGATTTGGACAGGAATTCCAGCACCCGTTTTAAACCCGGTGTCTGATTCGGGGACCTCCCGGCGGAATACGCGCGGGGGTAGGATGCTCGAAGAAACCCGAATAAATTCGCTGACTAAGTGGGTGAATCCGCCCACTTTCGAGAGGGTCGCCCGCATCGGCGCGTCTGTTATCCCCTCCATAGGAGCTAGAATAAGGGCGGGCTGGCCTTTCACGATTTCTAGGGGTTTTCTGGGAAGGGACGGCATGCTATGCGTTATCACACGATGTTCCCCACCGAAACCCCTAGTTCAAGCCTAAAATCGAATGCCTCAACCACCGTCGTGGTCGGCATGTCGGGCGGCGTGGACTCGTCCGTGACCGCGGCGCTTTTACGCGAAGCTGGCTATCGGGTCATCGGGCTTTTCATGAAGAACTGGGATGAAAAAGATGCAAACGGAGTTTGCGAGGCTTCGAAGGAATTTGCCGATGTCGTGAGCGTTTGTCGCTCGCTTGATATTCCTTATTACTCGGTCGAATTTATTCAGGAATACTGGGACCGAGTTTTTCTCTCGTTCTTAAAAGAATACGAAGCGGGCTTCACTCCAAACCCGGATATTTTATGTAACCGCGAAATTAAGTTTGATGCGTTTTTCGAGAAGGCCATGGATTTCGGCGCGGACTTTCTTGCGACCGGGCACTATTCAAGAACAGATGGGAAACATCTTCTTAAAGGCCTCGACCCCGGAAAAGACCAAAGCTATTTCCTCCACCAGGTCGCGGGCTCTCGCCTCGCGAAAGTCATGTTCCCCATCGGCGACATTCATAAAAGCGAAGTGCGGAAACTCGCGGAGCGCTACGAACTCTCGACGAAGGCTAAAAAAGATTCGACCGGGATTTGCTTTATCGGTGAAAGAAACTTCCAGCCGTTCTTAGCGAAATATTTAAAAGGCGCAGAAGGCCCATTCAAAACTCTAGCAGGCACGACCGTAGGAAAACACGCGGGCGTGCAGTTCTACACACTCGGTCAGCGAAAAGGACTGGGACTCGGTGGTGATGGAGATGCATGGTTTGTGGTGGGAAAAAACCCGACAAATAACACAGTACTAGTGGAGCGCGGGGAATTCCATCCGGCGCTTTATACCGATTCACTCGACGCAGAAGAATTAAACTGGATCGCAGGCGTGGCGCCTGTCGCGGACGGCGAATCCCTCGTCTGCCGTGCGAAGGTGCGCTACCGTCAGCAGGATCAGGACTGCGTACTCACTCCATCGGCTGGCGGAACGCGCGTGCATGTCACTTTTCCAGTGCCTCAGCGTTCGGTGACTCCAGGACAGTCCGTGGTTTTTTATCAGGGTGACGTCTGCTTAGGTGGCGGCGTGATTCGTGGGCTCAGTGATAATTATTTTGTTCGTGGGGCGACCGTTGCCGACATCAAATCGAAAATCACTTCCAGCGCTGGAAGTAACGATGAGTCATTATTGCTGCCATAATTAGATCTGATCTATCGGATTGAAACTGCCTAATCCGATTTTACCTACTGTTTTAAATAATGAGGAAACGGAGCCTGAGGACATGGGTGGGTTAATCCAGCATAAGCTTCGTAACATTCTCCGTATTCATTTGCGATGGCTACGAACTGTAGGCTCTTCGAGTTACTGGGGAAAATTCCATGCCGGGGAAATTTGTATTTCTCATTACTTTTAAGATCTGAAGGTATTAGATCACCTATCCCTGCAATATAAATTTTTGCCCCGTTTCTTAAAATCATTTCGATCTCTAAAATGCGTCGATTACAACTTTCGCCGTCTAGAGTATTACCCTGAATAACTGAAATTACCGTATTTTCAGCGTCGAGGATATGAATCATGAATCCGTAAAGACCTTCAATGTCCGCATCGTGAATCCATTCACACTCGAGTAAGACGCGGTCAGGGCTAACACTAAATTCCGTGGCAGTTTCACTTTGATAAAGAATTTTGAATTGAGTAGTCGAACACCCAAAAATCAAGAAGTGGAAAAACAGAAAAAAAATTCTACTTTTTCTTGAGAAGATCATAATATTTCCTAAAACTGCTAAGCGCTTTATTTTTATAGGGGGTTTTACTCTTAAGTAATCCTTTATATTCCAAAATTACTTCTTCAACTGTAGGGTCTCGACCAAGCCGATTTCGAGCCGTAGCTTTTTTCTGGATAGCCACCTGGTCGCTAAAGGACTTGCGATTTCAGGTTTTTTTAAATCCATTTGGCGGATGTTTTTGAAAATAAAATCTTTTGCTTCTCCATTCGGATCCTGAAGAATTTTCAGAGTCGACTTTGTAATTTGAGCGATCCCCAGCGCAATTTTATTTCCGGGAGGATCAGGGCGAAACCCTGATTCACTGGCTATGAGCGCTTTTACGACATCAGGATCGAATTGAGATTTACTTCCGAATTTTTTATTAAAATAATCTGTCCAAATTGCGATGAGCTCATCGAAATCATCGGCGTTTGGGAAATCCTTCAATTTTTTAGCCGTAGGATAAAGAAGTCCCTTCCGGCTGTAGTTTTTGAAAATCGAGTTTATTTCTTCCGCATCTAAATCTGTCCCGGGTAAGCGCCTTGGATGCCGATCCACGATAGTCGTTCCAGATGGATTTTTTT
>JBGSHQ010000113.1:0-6786 GCA_041752095.1 Bdellovibrionia bacterium | reverse complement strand
GTGATTATTTTAGGGCTGTGTATCGCAGAGTTATACGCGATGCAACATGAAATTACGCTAAGCAGCAATTTTGTGCGTAACCTAACCCTATGAAATTCCATCGGTTGACTCGCCCCCTCTTCCCTTCTAGTCTTCCGTTTATGGCTCGTTCTTCTGCCTCCTTCTATTTAAATGGCACCCGTTTCGACGTTTCAGGCGAGCAGGCATTTCAAACCCTAGCCGAGTACCTCCGTATCACACGCGGACTCACTGGCACCAAGATCGTCTGCGCAGAAGGTGACTGTGGGGCTTGTACCGTTTTAAAATCAGTCGACGGCAAAACCTTCGAGGCGATGAATTCGTGCATCGCGCTCACCGCGCAGATGGATGGATCTCACTTAGTCACCATCGAAGGATTAAAGAAAGGTGACGAGCTCGCTCCCGCGCAGCAGGCTATGATGAAATGCCATGGGAGCCAATGTGGTTACTGCACTCCTGGATTCGTCATGGCGATGACCTGGATGTTAGAAAAAAGAAAACCCGTCGATGAGCAAACCGCAAAAAACCATCTTACGGGCAATCTTTGTCGATGCACCGGCTACGAGCCGATTATCGAAGCCGCTGTCGAAGCGGGTGCTCACCCTCTTGCGAAGAACGAAACTTATGCTGTGAGATACCTCACGCGAGACCGAGTCTCTGAGTTAGATAAAATCGGAAAAAAAAGTGTCGAAATTGATGTGGATTCGACCACACGCGGGAAACTTACTTTCTTCGCACCTAAAACACTTTCAGAGTTACTGCTGTACCGAAAAAAACATCCTACGTCTGTCATCATCGGAGCCGCAACCGACCTGGGCGTTCTCTATAATAAGGGAAAAGCGGCACCAACACATCTGGTTTCACTCCATTTAATCACTGAGCTTTATAAAATCTCCGCGAAAAAGACCTCACTCTATTTCGGATCACGCGTAACACTTTCGAATGTCCGCCGGACGCTCGAGAAAACTGCACCAGAACTTGGAAAAATTCTCGATCTCTTTGCTTCGCCCCAGATTAAGAATACGGCTACGCTGATCGGTAATATTGCGACCGCCTCCCCGATCGGCGATACGGCGCCATTTCTACTCGCACTCGGTGCGGTTTTAGAGGTCGCTACTCCGGGGAAGAATACGAAGCGGAAAACCGCTCTTTCTGATTTTTATCTGGGATATCGTAAGACGACTCTAAAACGGGGGGAAGTCATCACGGGGATTACGTTTAATCTCCCAAAAAAAGACGAAACCTTTCGGTTTTATAAAACATCTCAGCGTAAAGACCTCGATATTTCGTGCGTGAATACGGCGATATGGATGAAGATGGATGGGAAGCGTAAAATTTTAGATTCGCGGATTGCGCTGGGTGGAGTGGCAGCAACTCCGCTTCGTCTAAAGAAGACAGAACGAATTTTAAAAGGCAGGATCGCAGAAGGACTCCTTTGGGATGAAGCTGTTAAATCCCTTCAGTATGAAATCACTCCGATGAGTGATCTTCGAGGGACCGCGGCTTATCGCCGCGTGCTTGCAGAAAACATTTTTAGGAGCTTAGTTCATGAAATCGCTCCCGCATGATTCTGCCGTCACCCATGTTACGGGTGAGAGTGAATACATCGATGATCGCCCGACGCTTTCGAATGAAGTTTTAGTTGGGCTGGTTTTTAGTGAAAAGGCTCACGCGAAGATAAAGAAAATCGATCTTTCCGAGGCCGAGAAAACGCCTGGCTTTGCAGGCGCGTATCTCGCTGATGAGTTTGCCCATGCTCACTGGGGTACGATTTTTCAAGACCAACCTTTTCTTGCCCGAGACACTGTAAATTTCGTCGGTGAAGGAATTGCGGTCGTCGCTGCTGATTCTTTAGAATCCCTGCGTGCATGTCTACGAGCTGTTCGGATCACTTACGAAGAACTCACTCCCATTCTCTCGATTGATGAAGCAAAAAAGAAGAAAAGCTTTATCGGAGCTGAACGTACGATAGCTCGAGGGGAAATCGATAAGGCTTTAGCTTCTTCACCCCACCGAATTAAAAACGTCATCACGATCCAAGGCCAAGATCACTTCTACTTAGAAAGCCAGGCGTCCGTCGTCTATCCGAAAGAGCAGGGTGCGGTCGAAGTTCACTCCTCTTCCCAGCATCCGACTGAAACCCAGCACGTGGTCGCTCATGCGCTCGGCATTCCCTATAAAGATGTGGTTTGTATCGTAAAACGCATGGGTGGCGGATTCGGTGGAAAAGAATCGCAGGCGGCACCCTTCGCGGCTTATGCAGCGCTCGTCGCCGCCAGATTAAAACGTCCTGCTAGGATCGCACTCACTAAAGACGACGATATGATCATGACGGGAAAGCGAAACCCTTTTCAGATCGATTATGAAATTGGATTCGATTCTTCCGGAAAAATTTTAGCACTCGATGCAAAACTATTTTCCGACGGCGGCGCTTACGCCGATCTCTCGACCTCAATCATGGAGCGCGCGATGCTCCACTCCGATAATGCGTATTACATCCCGAATATGCGGGTCGTGGGTCAGGTTTGTCGAACTCACTATCACCCTCATACCGCTTTCCGAGGATTCGGTGGACCTAAAGGCGTAGCGATGATTGAACGAGCGATCGAAGAGATCGCAGCATTCTTAGGAAAAGACGCACTCGAGATTAGAAAATTAAATGTCTACCGTGACGGAGCCGATATCACCCACTATGGTCAGCGGGTCGAAAATAATATGCTCCCGAAACTTTTTTCGGAGCTAGAGACGAAATGTGATTACGCGAATCGGCGCCGTGAAATCGAAGCGACGAATCGAGCTGCGATCGTGGCTCCATTTCCTAAAATTCGCGGCCTCTCCATGACGGCTGTAAAATTCGGCATTTCATTTACAACTCGGTTCCTAAACCAAGCAAACGCACTCGTAAATATCCACCGTGACGGGACTCTCCAAATTTCCACAGGCGCTACCGAAATGGGCCAGGGAGTGAATCTTCGGATTGCAATGCTTGTTGCGGAAGAACTCGGGATCGATACATCTAAGATCCAGGTCATGGCCACTTCTACGGAAAAAAACGCAAACACTTCTCCGACTGCGGCCTCGAGTGGAACAGACTTAAATGGAATGGCAGCAGTCATGGCAGCGCGGAAGCTTAAGGCTCGGCTTGCTGAAGTAGCAAGTCACCTTTTTAATACCCCTCATGAGCATTGGGCGGTTCGTACTGCAGGACTCGGCACCCAGGCAGAAGTCGTAATTAAAGGTAATGAAGATGCAGCCCATGACTTTATATTTCAGGACGGCACCGTTTCGCGCGTAGGATTTTCTGAGACTAAAATTGAATTCGGAGATCTCGTCCGCGAAGCTTACCTAAATCGTGTCTCTCTTTCGGAATATGCATTTTACCGAATCCCGAACCTTGATTTTAATAAGCTCACGGGTAAGGGCGACGCATTCATGTACTTTACCCAGGGAACTGCGGCTACCGAAGTCTCTGTCGATACGACGACAGGCGAAGTGAAAGTACTTCGTACCGATATTTCAATGGACCTCGGTCGCCCGATAAATGAGGCGCTCGATCTCGGGCAGGTCTCGGGCGCCTATGTCCAGGGACTCGGCTGGGTCACGACTGAAAATCTTTTTTATTCTGAAGGTGGAAAACTCCTTTCCCACAGCCCGAGCACTTATAAAATCCCAAGCATTCAGGATACACCGAGAGAGTTTAATATCGATCTCATAGAAAACTTAGGAAACACGGCAAATATCCGAGGAACGAAGGCAGTGGGTGAACCCCCACTCCTGCTCGCCCTATCTGCATGGACAGCGGTCGGAGATGCGGTTCGCGCTTTCCGTGAACTTAAAACAGGCGCCCGCACTTATCCTACACTTAAAATTCCAGCGACGAGTGAGCGCGTTCTTCGTGCACTTCGCCCCGAAATGTTTACTGCTTACGAAAAAGGCGCGGCGAAATGAATCTCTCTTTTTTCGAAAAAGCGGCTGAGCTCAGTCACGCTGGAATTCCATTTGGCGTCGTGACCATGGTCGCCTCTCGTGGGAGCGCCCCTCAGGACCCAGGAGCTAAGGCGATCGTCACGCGCGAAGGGCTCGAATGGGGCACCGTGGGTGGCGGAAAAGTCGAAGCAAAAGCGATTCTCCATCTCCAAGAAAAACTCACCTGTATCGGTGAAGAAAAAAAAT
Organism: Bdellovibrionia bacterium; assembly: GCA_041752095.1. Classification (GTDB taxonomy): domain Bacteria; phylum Bdellovibrionota; class UBA1018; order UBA1018; family UBA1018; genus JACMQW01. The sequence goes on along the minus strand of JBGSHQ010000113.1, from coordinate 2,595 downwards.
CCTCAGCTCCGATTCCCGAATTTCTCACCTGGAATTTACAGCGTGACGTTGGAATGAGCTGTGGTGGTGAGGTTTCGTTTTTATTTGAAACTTTTACGCCAGAAACGTGGACGATCGCAGTCTTCGGCGCGGGTCACGTAGCCCAGATGCTTGTCCGCCAGCTTCTTATGCTCAGTGCAAAAGTGATTTGCATCGATACGAGGAGCGAATGGTTAGATCGGATGCCGAAAGATTCTCGGAAACTAGAACTCAGAGTCGTAGAAAGCTTAGCCGAAGAAGTCGCGAATATTCCCACCGACGCTTTCTGCGTCGTGATGACACGCGGGCATGCGACTGATATGCCTGTTCTTGAAGCCCTATTAAAACGAGGATCTCCTCCTTACGTCGGTGTGATAGGGAGTAAAGTTAAAGGGATTAAGATCAGAAGCGAACTGAAAGAACTCGGCTTTGCCACTAATCAAATCGAAACTCTCCGCTGTCCGATGGGAATCGATATTGATAACCGAAACGACCCTGCTGAAATCGGGATTTCGATCGCGGCCGAACTGATTCAAATTCGCGGAATCTTATAGCGCTCCTGTTTAGGAGATAATTTTAAATCTTTTAGCAATCTCAGGCCATGCTTCTAAAAGTACGATCATGACTGAAGCAAGTATGGGTCCTAAAAAAATTCCCATGATACCGAAAAGCCCGATACCACCAAAAATCGAAATCAGCGCAACGAGAGGATGCAAATGACTTCGACCTTTTAGGACATAAGGATGGATAAAGTTATCGACTAGGCCCGCAGCAATTCCGAAAAGAATCATCGCGAAAACTTTATAAGGGGAGTGTTCGGCTAGGAGGTAGAAAGCACCAATGATCCACACCGGGGTCGTTCCTAATATTGGAATCCACGAAAAAATGAAAGTCGCAATAGCCGCTAAAATAGAACCGGGCACTCCAAGAACAAGATATCCTATAAATAGAACGAGCGCCTGGGCTATCCCAGCGACAACGGTAGCCCAAATACTTGCAATCGTAGTATCCTTTAATGAAGTGATGACTTTCTCACCCACGTGCTTATCAAACGGAATGCACTGACCGAGCCAAAGTAAAAACCTTTTTCCATCGATGAGTAGAAAGAAATAAGAAACAAACCCCATAACGAGGTTTAAAACAATTCCAGGCATTAAAGCGATTATGCTCACTACTTTTGCGGCAGCCACTGTGCTTCCGGACTGAATCCATTCATGAATCTTTAAACTCATTTCTTCTGGCGATGCACCGATGATTTCGACGACTTGCCATCCGCTGATCTGAGCTATCAAAGCAGTGGGAGAAAAAAGTTCATTTTTCGATATTGATTGGCTCACACTGAGCGCTTGCTTCATGGCAGCGCTCATAAAAAAGAATGCGGGAACGATAATCAGCAAAATAATTACGAATACTAGAAGTGCGGATGTGGTCTTTTTGCCTAACCCTCGATCGATCCCCTTTTGATAAATCGGCTGGGTAATGACTGCAAAGACACCTGCCATAGTGAGGCCGAGCAGATAAGGCCACGTCATCCATACTAAGGCTACTGCGAGTACAGTAATCGTCGCTAAAAAAGTAAAAAGAGTAACGTTCCGTTGGTAGGGATGATTCTCAGTTTTCACTTTTTTCCTTCATTTCTCTCCGTGAAACCTTTTAGAAACCCCTGTGCGAATAAACTCATTAACTTTTCTATATCTAGAGAAGGCTCTGCTGCTTTTAATTTTAAATTAAAGAGACGATAGAGCGCATAGAGTGCGCCTAACCCTATTACACTAAATGAGGCGAGTTCGATCGCAGTGGGGTTTAAGTAACTGCCGATGGCGACATGGAGTGAGTCGAAAATTCTAAAAATACAGAATACGAGGGTCGCGGCTAGTACAAGGCCTAAAAGAATTCGAAGGATGAGCTTAGAGAGTTCCACACGTACGGCGTTAGCGAGAGGATTTTCACCCTCACTCTTAAAGCCCGAAAAAATGTTCATTAAATATTTGATCAGCATAATCGATCCTCTCCGAATTTTTTAACGTCTTCGGGTGAGTGTCAGAGTAAGTATAGAACCGAGTACCGCGCCTGCGGCTGCGGCGATCATTAAACTCTTTGTAGGGTTCTTCTTGATGTAATCTTCAGTATTACCAAGAATCTCAGTCGTATCCTGGGTGAGGTTCGATACCATTTTTCCAAGCATCTCTCCGGCATCCCGACTGACGGATTCTAAATTCATTTCGTGTTCTTTTTCTTTCGTGTGTTTCATTCGTCACTCTATAGCACGAATAGTCAGGAAAGAGTAAAAAGAGATCAATTAGTTTAGTCGCATCATCTTCTCATCTCGCTCAGAACCCCCTCCAGGGTTTCAGCGACTCGAGGTGAATGTCGCTTTAAAATGGGAATCCATTTTTCTGTCGGCATGAAATGAATCACCAAAAAGAAGAGGAAGAGTACAGCGAGTGGGCGTAAAAGCACCCATATCGTTCTCGCTTCGGGAGCCTCTGCAAAATAGAGAAATATAAAAGTGAGGAGGACTGAGACTAATGTTAACGGGGAAATCCCGAATATTTTTTTACTCGTTCCTGATTTCGC
>JBGSHQ010000112.1:0-5685 GCA_041752095.1 Bdellovibrionia bacterium | reverse complement strand
TCAGGGCACCCTCGCTCGAGAAGTTCGGATCCAAATCGAAAAGCACGATTACTACTTCCCAGGATGGCGACGGGTTCATTCCAAATAAACGCACTTTTTTCTTTTAACTTCATCGCCGTCGATCCGAGGAAGACCGATGGATGATTCGAACCCTCGAACGGAGATGGCACTTCACTCGGGAGCATAAATTTAACGATCGCTCGAGCTTCTACGCGGTGAGTACGACCCTGAGCATCCTCAGCAAGTACAACTCCACCTGATCCACCCGTCGATAGAACTCCCTGTGGGCGCAGTCCTGATCCGCCCACCCAGGCGACCTCTAATCCGAATCGAGTGCAAATACTGGATATTTCGCGCACTCCTACCGTAGGCCACACCGGAAGTCTGGGTCCAGCGACTAAAACTAAATCAAATTTCGTAGAGTAAAAATTTCGACTCACCTGACATCCTCGAGGAATCGAGTCGCAGCACTTTTTGCTGTTCTTACAACCTCTGCGACAAATCCTTCTGTTCCGGTAACAACTCGAGACTCAAAACGTTCCCGGAAAAGGATAAAGCTCGGATGACGCCCTTCCCACTCAAACGTCTGTCGAATTTTTAATGACCGAAGCGTAAATCGACTCCAGTGCAAAAACTCATCACAGAGTTCTGAGATTCTTTCGAATGAGTTCCTCGAAACGACTTCACTTTCCCAGGCATGCCCAGGATCACCTCGGGCTGAAATAGAATGAAGGGGGCCTGGCTTGAGCACCCCCAGTCGTTTTCCATCCGAATCGATAGGATCTCCTTCACCCTCAGCATAAACAACGAGGTCATCAATCATTCCTATCGAAGTCGGATCGACTGGATCTTTAGAGAGCAGTGACCACTCTTCCCAGAGTCTTATGCCTTTAGGGAGTGTGGGTTTTACTTCATACTTAGCGGCGAGTCCTAATATCCAGGAAGTGAGTTTCGGTGTCCAAAACGTTAGCACTCCTTCATTTACCCGAACATTTACCGGCTTTCCGTCACGCCTAAAGCGAACACCTTCTGCCGTAAATTCGATGGGGCTTGCTCCGACGACTAATCCCTCGGCGCCTAATCGTTCACGCACAAACTCGCGAACACCATTTCGAAATCGGACGACGTCCACATCCGCTAGCTTCGGGATAATCATCCCCCGGTAACGATCCGGATCAACAATCTCCTTCGCAGAAATTCCTGGAAATCCCTTTAGCGCATCCCACCCCTGTATCGACTGAATTTTCATCCCTCGTTCCATCGCGTGAAGTGCAACTTCCTCGCGTTCAGACCAATTCTCGTCTTCCTTTCGGCCGATGAAGAGACGATTTCGGGTACGCAGAAACGGTGTAAGCGTATCTCGATAGCCAGTGCGGGCTCCTGGCCATGTTTCGATCGATCCAGGAAATTCGGGCTGAAGCTCCCGAAGAACAGCGTCTGCATCTGAGTCTGTCATTCGGTGAGCTATATCTCGACCTTTCCAAGGGAGAAGAGGATCGAATCCAAACTCTGAGTTTTCACTGAAAAAATCATAATCGGGATTTAAAAGTAAAACCGATTTACCCTGACGAAGAAGAATTTGGGCGGCAATCAGCGGAGCGAGACCAGTTCCAATCAGAACCATATCGCTATCGAGCCGCATCCGCGAGGACCCCCATCACGCGTTTCATCGCAGTCATCACTTGGGCTTTTTTATATTCACTATGCGCGCTTCGACCCTGTTCATTTTGTTCGTGATTTTTAGCGTCGACGACTTGGACTTCATACGGATAAAAGAAGCGAACTTCCTTTTGGATGTGCTTTAAATCGATTCTCTCGATCATTTTATGGAGGTCCGTCGAAGCTCCCGCATCGTTTTTAGCAACTGATTTTAAATCCTTCAAATCACCATAGAGCGGGTTTTTTAATTTAATGAGTTGTCGACAGGTGAACTGGATCGAACGATAAAATTCACTCGAATGTGGATTATCTGTGTTCGTTTCTGGTGGTTGTGCAGCTTCAGCAACCGTCTTTTTAAACTCGACTTCAGAGATATCCCCCGCATCGAGTTTCTGAAGCGCAATCGCAAGCTTTCCTTTAAATCCCTCAAGGTCGATGAGCGTATTTCTCGAACGTGAGGGTTTAATATTCGGGGGCATAACGATCATTTGATCTTTTAAATATTTAATCACGCGAAGTGCATCGATCGGGCGCGGGGTCACAAACCGGATCCCGACTCGGTCAAAAATATCTTCGGCTACGTTTTCAGGCTTATGGAGTAGTTTTAGAAGAGTAGAGTCCCTAGATTTCTTTGGTTTTGTTTGGAACTCAACCAATGGAACTTTGAATTGGTCTTCAGGACCACTTCCGAAATAAAGGGCTCCGGTTTCATCTCGCTGAATCATTCGATAAAACCGATCCAGGATTTGTTTTTGGATCTCCGCAAAGTAGACGGCACGAATATCCTGATCGATGTGAGCGATCGTATGCATTACTTTTAAAATACTGCAGGACCAATTACGGATGTAAGTTCCCTGAGAGTCCCGCTGTTGGCCGGGAAGGCTGTACGATGCAGCTAAAAAAAGATCGCGAACATTCGTCAGTTCTAAAATTTTTCGCGGCACCTCGAGTTTTAATCCATCAGGATTTTCGGGTGCGATGAAAAACTTACGAATAAAGTTGAGCGCCTCATGAAAGTGACCGAACGCCTCCGCTGCCTCGATCGGGCTCTGAAGATCGAATCCGTAACTGAGTAGAAAGCGGTCGGCGTCTTCGTAGTTCGAAACCGAAAATCCCTCGCTCGAATCGAGAGACGACTTACCCCCAATGATGACGTCGAGGACGTCCCATCGGAAATCATTTCGCTTCCGGAGCGACATCGAAACAGCATTTGTGAGGGGTGGGTTAGAAGTCGTCATGAGTGAATCTTTATGATGCAAGTTACGCAGGGAATCTAAGGCGTTACAAGCGAAATGAAGACGACACACCTCTCTAATTTTACGCGGCGCAAAGACGCTGTGTTAGGGATAGACTCTGAGCATGGATAAGATCTTTAAAAGTGAGCTTGAGGTTCGGGGGTACGAACTCGACAGCTTTGGACATGTGAATAACGCAAACTATTTAAACTATCTTGAGTTCGCGCGTTGGAAAATGCTCGAAGAAGAGGGAGTAACATTAAAAAACTTCCAAGCCTGGGACCGTTTTCCCGTAATCGCCGCTATAGATATCCAGTATATAAAGCCTGCGTTTATGGGTGACCTTCTGACAATCGAAACCCGGTTAGTCGATTATAAAAGAAGCTCGATGCAGCTTGAACAAACGATCTTAAATGGCACTTCGAAAATCGCGAGTGCAAAAATTCGTTCCGTAATCGTTACTGGCGAAGGACGCCCCGCTGAACTCCCCGAAGAATTGGCTGCGAGGTGGCGCACGCTCCTGGGTGAAAAATGAGTGAAGTGAATCGTCGTTATATTAACTGGGATAAAGTAAAAGGCTTCGAGCCCTGGGCAGCACTTCTGACGGGGACTTTTTTCGGATCGGGCCTACTCCCTAAAATGCCTGGGACCTGGGGCACACTGGCAGCGATGCCGCTTGCATGGTTTCTAGCGCCCGAGAGTCTCGCTGTAAAAATTACGGTTTGGGTATTACTCCTGGTCGCGGGCACTTGGTCTGGAAAAAAATTCCACGACCTCTTCGGCGTGGCTGATAACCAGAATATCGTGATTGATGAAGTCGTCGGAGTCGGGATTACAAGCCTTTTTATCGCACGCGAGGACTGGAAACTCTGGATCGCGGCTTTTGTTTTTTTCAGGCTTTTCGACATCATAAAAATTCCACCCGTTCGTGCCGTGGATCGTTGGTCGAAGGGAAAACCAGGCAAACCCATGAATCCCTGGATTTCTGGATTCGGTGTGATGGGTGATGATGTCGTTGCTGGCTTTCAAGGACTGATCGTTCTTCTCATACTTGCGAAATATTTATGATGGAAACTTCACTGGATCTAAAAGCATTTCAGGTTGTTTCGCTTCTTAAAAAAAATAAAAAGAAACTCGTTCTCGCTGAAAGCTGCACAGGGGGTCTTCTTGCCGCTGCGCTGACCGAAATTCCTGGCGTATCGGATTTCTTTTGTGGTTCTCACGTCGTTTACCGAGAAGGTTCGAAGCAAAACTGGCTCGGTGTAAAAGCAGCGACATTAAAAGAATATTCCGCCGTGAGTACGCAGGTCGCAGAGGAAATGGTTCGTGGGGCTTTAGTCAAAACTCCTGAGGCCGATTTTGCGGGTGCGATCACGGGCTACCTGGGTCCGGCTGGAAAAAAAGTGGGGCTCGTTTTCATTTCTGTCCTCGCACGCGGGGTGAAAACACCGATCACGCTTGAGCTCGATGTTTCCCTGCTCGGTGGAAAAAAGGTGTCTCCCGTCGAAGCCCGACTTCAGCGACGAGAGTTGGCGGCGATCGGTCTTCTTCTATTAATAGAGTCCGTTTTAAGTCCGAAATCGAAACCCAGCGCCCGATAATCGTGCGAATGAATGTAACGAAGCGACAGAGAAATCCACCCCGGCCTGATCGACCACCGACCCATAGAGATTTATGCTTCGTATAATCTATATGATTATATTAAATTTTTTTTCTTACGCCTCAGCGTAAGTACTTTGACGGACTTACGCTTAACCTACGCAAGTTTTCGGTACGCTCTTCGCTAAAAGAATGCTTCACTCACTTTATAACGAATCCCTTCTTGAAACTAAAGAGAGTGAGTCCGGGACAGATAACGAAGCGGTCCCGAGATTTGGTGGGTGAACGAAAGAACACCCACCCTAAGCGAAACGAAATGCAAGAGGGGGAATATGAAAAGGAAAACGAAAAATGAGCACTGAACAAATCCACCGAAACTCTGACAACACCCAAAAAAATAAAGCCCTCGAACTCGCCGTCCAAGCGATCGAAAAGCAATTTGGAAAAGGTTCGATCATGCGACTCGGCGAAGGTGAAAGCCTCGTCCAAGATGTCCCTGTCGTTCCTACCGGATGTATCAGCCTTGATCTCGCTCTTGGGATCGGCGGTTATCCTCGTGGACGAATTATTGAAATTTATGGACCAGAGTCTTCCGGTAAAACGACGCTTACTCTCCACGCGATCGCGGAATGCCAGCGCCAGGGTGGCGTTGCTGCTTTCGTCGATGCGGAACATGCGCTCGATGTAACCTATGCTCGCAAACTCGGCGTTCGTACCGACGATCTTCTGATCTCTCAGCCAGATACCGGTGAACAGGCGCTTGAAATTGCGGATATGCTCGTTCGTTCAGGCTCCGTCGATCTTCTGATCGTCGACTCCGTCGCTGCTCTCGTACCTCGAGCTGAAATCGAAGGCGAAATGGGCGATGCGCACATGGGTCTTCAGGCTCGCCTCATGTCCCAGGCTCTTCGTAAGCTCACCGCTTCGATCAACCGCTCGCGCACACTCGTGATCTTTATTAACCAGATTCGTATGAAGATCGGCGTGATGTTCGGCAACCCGGAGACAACGCCCGGCGGGAAGGCCCTCAAGTTCTACTCCTCCGTCCGCATCGACATCCGCCGCATCTCGTCCATCAAGGAGGGTGAGGAGTTCAAGGGCAACCACGTGCGGGCGAAGGTGGTCAAGAACAAGGTGGCCGCCCCCTTCCGCGAGGCCGAGTTCGACATCATGTTCGACAGCGGCATCAGTC
>JBGSHQ010000111.1:0-6029 GCA_041752095.1 Bdellovibrionia bacterium | reverse complement strand
AATGCAGGAATCAAAATCCTGTGTCTTACCACTTGACGATACCCCACCACGACATTGCGAGTTTAAGGAATAACAAAACTTTCATGAGGTCGCAACGACCGACCCTTAAACTCCGCTAACTTAGCCCATTAAATGATCTAAAGTAGGATTCCAAAACCCGGAACGGCCCAGAATTCAAAATAACGCAGAGCAAAAGCAGTGCGAAATCCTTCTGATTTCAGTAGTATACCCGAAGGAGTTTCAACCCCATGGCCCGTGCTACGAAAACCCCAGCTACCTGGGATTCTATTTTTTTTGCGACCCCTGAACAAAAAGTCCTGCGCTACCTGCTCAGTTCTCGAGAAACGACCTACACCCTTCGTGTACTCGTGTCTAAACTGAAGGGCGTGCGTGGTTTAGGAGGAATTCAGGGTCTTGAAAACATTCTCACCGAACTCGAAGAAGCGAACCTTGTGCATTTCATTGATAACCGCCGTGCCGTTCGAGTTTCTGATGAACATTCAGGAAACCAAGTTGTGCGCCGACTTTGGGGCCTTTGTGAACTGGAGAGTCTTTATACTCAACTTCAGCAGTTTTCTACGAAGGGCGTTTTACTCACTACCGGACCGGCTGAGATTAATCTGTATGTAGTGACCGAACAGCCTGAGGAAGTAAAAAAACTTACTGAACAGCACCCGATGGGCAAACTTGCCGTACTTACGCTACAGACGCGCGATCAGTTTGATTCCCTCGCGAAAAAAGATGCTAAACTGTGGGCCACGCTCAATCAAGGTGTGCTCATCTGGGGGTCGAGTTGGTAGCAGGACCTGCGCCTCGTGGAAAAAAAGAGGTTCGTGGATATTACCTGAAATTCGATCTCACGAAGGCTTCGATAGCCGAGGTTCCTGACCTTCTCGATTTTTATAAAGCAACCGGTGCGATCCGCGCATCGATCATCATTAAAACCCAAGGCGCATGGGATAAAGTACCCCTCATCCCGGTTACTTATTCTGAAGATGTAAACTGGTACACGATTAAGATTCCTTCGATCGATGGAACGGAGCTTTGGATCGTTCCACAATCTAAGCAATCGGATATCGAAGCGAAGCTTGGATTTGGCAAGGCTTCTGAAGTTCTTGTAACGACTTCGTCAAAAACGATTTATTCCCTTACCTTTCGCGACCCACTTTTTAGAAGCGAAGTTAAGCTCCGCTGGAAAAATGACATTATTTGTACTTCGCTCACTGGAACCACGCTTCTCGCTTCCACCCAAAAATGGAACTTAGAACAGATCGAGTCCCTTAAAGATCTCGGTAGCTTTGCATTTGAAGATTAGTCGAAAGACCTAGGAGTCGCTTTTATGCACCCGATACTTGTTCAACTTGGCCCGCTACCTATTCATACGTATGGATTTTTAATTGCGATGGGTTTCATCGTTGCGACCCAGGTGATGCAGTATAACGCCAGAAGGTCTGGGATTGATGCCGACAAGCTTCAGGATTTAATATTTTTCGGTTTAGTAATCGGTTTTATAGGCGCAAGATTTTTTTTCGTACTGACCCGGTTCTCATATTTCATGGAAAACCCGCTCGACATTTTTAAAGTTTGGGAAGGCGGCCTCGTTTTTTATGGTGGGCCGATTTTTACAATCCCATTCATCGTTTGGTTTTCCAAAAAGCATAAATTTCCAATTTGGAAAACACTCGACTGTCTAACCCCAGGATTAGTAGTCGCGCATGCATTCGGAAGACTGGGTTGCCTAGCCGCTGGATGCTGTTATGGCCGGCCGACAGGCACCGATTTTGGAATTGTTCTTAATTCGGAATTGGTCGACCCAGCCATGCGAGGAATTCATCTCCACCCCACACAGATTTATGAATCCGTTTCGTTGTTCATCCTGTTTGCGGGTCTGATGCTTCTTTTTAAAAAGCGAAAATTTGACTCCCAAGTTTCACTCGTTTACCTGATGACCTACCCGATTATCCGAAGTGTGATTGAAATTTATCGAGGGGATACGATTCGTGGATTTATAATCGACGGAGTTCTTTCGACCTCTCAGTTTATTTCCGTAATCATCTTCATCGGCGCTTCGATCATCATGGTTAAGCGCCTAAAGCAGGTGAGTCGATGAATCCGTTATGGATCCAGTCCGCATTAGTGGTGGCTGCATTTTTATTTGGGTCCATTCCATTTGGTTTATTTATTTCTCGCGCCTATGGTGTGGATAATTTACGCGATCAAGGTAGCGGTAATATAGGCGCCACCAACGTTACTCGAGTCGTCGGTTTTTGGCCCGCTGGTTTTTTAACATTTGTTCTTGATGCCTTAAAGGGGGTCCTCTTAATTGCACCCCTATATTTTAATTGGGTCCCGGAAGAAGTTTTTTCAGAAACATCTGAATTATTATGGCTCCTTGGATTATCAGCAATGGTGGGTCATTGCTATTCACCTTGGTTAAAGTTTAATGGGGGTAAAGGTGTGGCAACGGCTTTTGGAGTGATATTACTTCTTGCCCCCAATAGCGGATTAGTTGGCGCGGTAGTTTTTGGTCTTACTTTTCTTGCAATCCGTAAAGGGGCGGCCGGAAGTTTAATGGGACTGATTTCTATCGTCGTTGTTCACCGACTCTTTTATCCTTATGATCTTTCGATGGTCATTTTAGGTTTGATGGTCTTGGTTGCCATTTATCGCCACGAACCCAATTTAGATCAGTTTTTAGCGAATGAAAGCTAAGATACTGATTCTCATTTTATTCGCCTTAAGAAGCGCGTTTGCTGGTTACACAGTAAAGGATTCCTTGGGGACCGATATTATTTTAGAATCTACACCCTGGAGAGTGGTAACGATGACCCCGGCCTTAGCCGAAATCGCCTCAGAAGTAGGTCTTCAAGACACAAACATAGTTGGAGTTTCTGAGTATACGAATTACCCAGTCACTTTAAAATCAAAACCTTCGATCGGTCCCTATACAAAACCGAATGTTGAAAAAATAGTGAGCCTTAAGCCAGACTTAATTTTAGCAAGTGAAGATGGAACCCCAAGAGAATTGATCGAGCGACTTCGTAAACTAAAAATTCCCGTGATGATTCTTCGAACTGATGGAATTCAGTCAACTGAAGCCGCTTTAACTCTTTTATCTAGAGCATTAGGACAGGAGTACCAAGGAAAGCTCGCGATAGAAAAAATAAGAAAAAAAATGGATCCGATTCGGCTACGTGAATTAAAACGTGAAAAGAAATCTGTTAAAAAAATTTCCGTTTTAATTCAAGTGGGCGAAGATCCGCTTATCGTCGCGGGGTCCAGTAACTTTCTCAGCGAAGGGCTTAGCCTGCTTGGAGTTAAAAATATCTATTCTGATTTGAAGGCCGCTTATCCTCGGGTTTCAGTTGAGGACGTCGTGACTCGAAATCCCGATGTTATCATTCTTTTAGCGTTGGGCACGGATTCTACTACCTTCGAAAAAGCGAGAACGCGATGGATGGTGCATTCGGAGATGAAAGCGGTGAAAGACGATAAAATATTTATCCTACGTTCGGACGCCCTCGTTCGCCCCGGGCCTCGATTTTCGGATGGATTAATCGAAATGGAAAAAGTACTTTTCAATATCGAGAGTAATAAATAGTGAAAACATTTCGACGAAGCGACCTTTACTGGGTAGTCCTTTTTGTTTTTGGTGTTGGACTTTCGCTTGCTGTAGGAGCGACAAATCGACTCGATTGGATTTGGATACGTGAATTACGAGTTCCACGAACGATTCTTGCTTTTGCAGTGGGAGCAGCTCTTTCATTAGCGGGAGCCATTCTTCAGGCGGTTTTTAAAAACCCACTCTGTGAGCCTTACACACTTGGAGTGTCTTCTGGGGCTACGCTTGGAACAGTCATTGGTGCAACGCTAGGTGTGAACACTTTATTTTTGGGTCTTTCTCCTGCGGCTTTAGCGGGAGCCGGTCTTTTTTCTGGAGTTCTGGTATTAACTGCACGCCGAAAGTTGCTTTCAACTTCTACGCTTTTACTAGTTGGAGTGATGCTCAGTTTTTTAGGTTCTAGTCTAGTAGCTGTTTGGATGGCGCTTTCGGAACCCGCAGGCGTTCAAGCAGCGGTGAGTTGGTTGTTAGGCGATATTTCTCGAGCGGAGCCATCCAGTTCGGTCGTTAGCCTTGGGGTAGTTTTTCTTTTTTTTCTTTTTATTATTAAAAACCACAGAAGTTTTGATGCTTTATTGCTCGGTGAAGATGAAGCCAAAACGCTCGGACTCGACTTTAGTTTTTTCCGGATTCGTTCCATCGTCTATGTTTCTGTGCTTGTTTCGGTAGCGGTGAGCTTGGCAGGAATGATCGGTTTTATCGGGTTAATCGTTCCTCAAATTATCCGGCGTACTGGGAGCTCCCTTCATTTTCGGGTTTTACCTTTGAGCGCATTAGTGGGTGGCACCTTCTTAGTGATTGCGGATGCTATAGCGCGTTCGATTGTTGCTCCTTATGAATTACCCGTGGGAGTGGTAACAGCGATTGTTGGAGCCCCATTCTTTATTTTTCTAATTCTGAAACGAGGACCCACGCTGTGAGTGACGATGGTCTTTTGGTAAAAAATATTGAGGTAAAGCGCGGAAATAAAGCGATCCTTTCATCGGTTTCTATTTCGATTCCTCCTGGAAAAATTACTGGAATCATTGGTCCAAATGGTGCCGGTAAGTCTACGCTTCTAAGAGTTTTTTGCGGGCTAGTTACCCCTGATGGAGGCGAGATGAGTATTGATCTTTTAAATCTAGATAAAATTTCATCGATTCATAGAGCAAAACTAATTACTTATGTTGGTTCTGAGTTAGAAACAGATTTCCCACTGACCGCCATCGATATCGTTACTTTAGGTAATTACTCACTCGATCCTATCGATACCGATAGAACTCATGATCGCGTTAAGCATATCATGACGGAATCGAACTGCTGGGGCTTAAAAGATCAAATTTTTTCAGAACTTTCTAGCGGTGAAAAACAGCGTGTTCATTTCGCAAGAGCACTTTTTCAAGGTTCAAAATGGGTATGTCTTGATGAATCGTTTTCTAAGCTCGACCTTCATCACCAGGCTCAGATTGGAACACTCCTTAGGAAATATCTTGCTCAAGGTATTTCTTTTATTTTTGTTTCCCACGATCTAAATTTTACAACGGACCTTGCTGATGAATGCCTACTGATCAAAGGGGGTCGTATCTTATTCCAAGGGGAAACGAGGAATGTCATCACCGAAAAAAATATTCGAACCCTCTACCCAGAAGCGGATCTATTTCTAGCACCTCACCCGATCTCTGGGCTCATGAAAGTTTATTTTAAATCGTCCTCTGAATAGCCCCATTCGGCTAAGATTTCATTTTCGTTGAGCGCTGAGGATGCTTTTTTAAATTTTGCACCTGAGCGTCCTTTCACTCTCGCCTCACAACTTTTCCAATCCGTATGACGTTCTATTTTACCGTTTACTAGGCTTAGATAAGAATGCGCGGCTTTCTTTTCTTCTTTAGGTCTCATTTCAGGGAGCGAGGTGTCTTCGGGAAGATCGTAAATGGCGTGATCATACTTCAGTAATGATCCTCGGTAGAGATCGACTCGTCGCCCATCAGTGAAGTTTCTAGCGATTTCATCGCACCGTTCATTGCCGGGAGTTCCGATATGACCCCGTACATAATGCCACTCGGGCTTTGGCTTTCGTGCAGCGACCAGCCGGACAAGGTCTTTCCAAAAATCTTGGTTTGCTACGTCTTTGCCTTCAGCGGTTTTCCAGTTTTTCTTTTTCCAGCCCCAAACCCACTGGGTAATGCCACGAATCACGTATGTTGAGTCCGTATATATAGAGAGAGGGGAATCAACATCTCGAATTTCACTCAAAGCCTCTATAACGGCGAGGAGCTCCATTTGATTATTGGTCGTGCTGCGGAGGTTACCTCCGAGTTCAATGATCTTTCCTTCAGGTAGAGCTATAATCGCCCCCCAGCCACCTGGGCCAGGATTACCTGAGCAGGCACCATCAGTAAAAACGGCAATATTTTGACGCTTTTCGTTC
>JBGSHQ010000110.1:0-8520 GCA_041752095.1 Bdellovibrionia bacterium | reverse complement strand
TGCGCTTATTCGTGATTGGATTTAAAAACTGCTCAACAAGATAACCGTTTGCTGCGTGGATCTCTACGCCATCAAATCCAGCCTGGATCGCAAGTTCAGCGGATTTACTGAATTCCGCAATCGTCGAAAGAATTTCAGCTTCACTCATTTCTTTTGCGAGTGGGTAATTTTGCATTCCCTGTTCGTCAGTCCACATCTGCCCAGAAAGAGGCACTGCTGAAGGAGCAAGAATCGTTGTCCCTTTCGCCATATTCGCCGGGTGCGAAACGCGTCCGGTATGCATGAGCTGCGAAAAGATATGGCCACCCTTTTTATGAACAGACTGGGTCACTTTTTTCCAGCCCTGAACCTGAGCATCGTTAAAGAGGCCTGGAATTCTGGCGTATCCTAATCCGTTCGGTGAAGGCGATGTTCCCTCAGTGATCAGAAGCCCAGCCGATGCTCTCTGCGTGTAGTACTCGACCATGAGATCATTCGGTACATTCCCCGTCGCACGCGATCGGGTTAAGGGCGCCATCACGACGCGATTACTGAGTTCGATATTTCCTAATTTTACTTTTTCATAGAGTTTCATACTAGGGCCGCCTTCTTAAGTTTAGTATTACTCTAATAATCCTACTGTCGATAATTATTAAAAGAAGCTAATACGGTTGACATTTTTTTGGGATCAAACAGAATAAATCTATGAAAAATCTCACCCTGAAGTCATGGCTGGTTGCTTTACCCCTCTTTATTTCTGCCTGCGCAAGCCCGCCCGCTAAAGCGCCCACTCCTGTGGCGCCTTCACTTCTAAAATGCGCACCCGTCTCCGATGCCGAGCGCCCCACTCTACTCTGGTCGACACCCGGCTTTTCTGCTCCTGAAAGTGTTGTCTATGATTCTAAGAAGAAAACCTACTACGTTTCAAACGTCGTAGGCTCGCCCGTCGAAAAGGACCAGCAAGGCTGGATTTCTAAAATGGATCCAAGCGGAAAGATTTCCCAACTAAAGTGGGTCGAGGGACTTAATGCTCCTAAAGGGCTTGGACTTAAGAACGGCACTCTCTGGACTTCCGATATCGATACCGTCGTAAGAATTCAGACGAATTCTGGCAAAAAATCAAAACCAGTCTCGGTCGAAGGAGCAAAATTCTTAAACGACATTACTTTCGGCACTAAGGGTGACGTTCTCGTTTCCGATATGTTCACGAACCGAATTCATTCGCTTTATAAATCATCGAAAGCTTCCGTTTTTAGTGAGGGACGCCAGCTTGAAAATCCTAACGGAATCACTTCCGCCTTCGGCTCACTCTTAATTGCTTCCTGGGGCAATGATATCCAGAGCGATTTCACTACCCCAGTGCCCGGCCGCGTACTCGGTTATGATTTTAAAACTAAAAAGATCACGCCCTGGTCCGAACTTCCTTTAGGAAATCTCGATGGAATCGAAATGATATCCAAAGATACTGCGATCGTTTCGGATTGGATGACCGGAAAAGTCTTCCGAATTAAAAAAGGCGGCGAGTGTACGTTACTACTCGAAGGGTTTAAAGGCTCGGCCGATCTTACCTATATCGCGAAAACGCGAACCCTCGTGATACCCATTATGGGCGAAGACAGAGTCGCCGCTTACAAACTCCCTTAATGAAAAAAATCTCTTTTCTGTTTTGGGCCGGAATGATTCTTTTTCTCATCACGATGGGAACCTCAGCGGTTCTTTATCCGGGTGGGAATCGATTCGATGCGAATTATCCCCACTACAGCTTTACTGGAAACTTCTTATGTGACCTCTTCGATGGGGTTGCCTATAACGGTCGAGTAAATCCCGGAAAAATTTATGCAGAGATAGGAGCCTATACTTTTGCATTAACGATGCTCTTATTCTGGAATATTTTACCGAATCTTTTTCCATTATTCCGTAAGCAGCAGAAAATCGTACGTGAATTCGGAACGACTGCAATGATCGTGACTCTTTTCATTGCAACTCCGCTTCATGATTTATGTATTAATATCGCCGTACCCAGTGCGGTCATCGCATTTATTACAGCGATTTATGCTCTCACTAAAACGAGAGAAACACTCCTCTCACGCGTCGGCATGCTTTCGGTCGGGATTTGCGTGGTGAATTACTTATCCCTTATTTTCCGATTTTTTCCGGCCACCCTCCCTGGCCTTCAGAAAATTACACTCTTCGTATTTCTGATATGGGCAGGATTAATTATGAACCGACTCCGAAAGGTCGCATGAAAAACTTCATTTTATCTTCGTTACTGACTCTATTATCGATATCAACTGGAAATGCAGAAGCTCCAAAACACCACTCGCGCGGTGGACACCATTCGTTTGCTGACGCTGAAAAATGGGCAAAAGTTTTCGACGATCCTTCGCGGGATAGCTGGCAAAAGCCAAAAGAAGTGATATCCGCGCTTGGACTAGGTGATTCCGATAAGGTCGCCGATATCGGTGCAGGTACCGGCTACTTTATCCCTTACCTTGCGCGTGCTGTCCCCAAGGGTCACGTCTATGCAACCGATGTCGAAAAGACGCTCATCGACCACATGAAGGCCCGTTTCAAGAACGAAAAAATTACGAACGCCACAGTGGTACTTTCAAAATTCGAAGACGCTGCCATTCCTAACCCTGTCGACCTCGTGCTGATCGTCGATACCTATCATCACATCGAAAATCGAGAGGCCTACTTTAAGCTTCTGAAAAAATCCCTACGTGGCAAATCACACGTGGCCATTATCGATTTTAAAGTTGAATCCAAGCTAGGGCCTAAACATAAAATGGCTCAAGACACCGTTATAAAGGAGATGGAGTTGGCAGGCTATTCTCTCCATAAAACGATCTCTTTTCTTCCAGAACAGTACTTCCTCATATTTAGTGCGAAACAGCCTTAATCTTTAGCTTGACATTAATAACGCGTCGCGGTAACACCTCAAAATGCGGATTTTCTCTATTATTTTCATACTCTTAGTATGTTTTTCAGAATCAGCACTTTCAGCTGATCTCGAGGGGCTCACCTCCCTTTTTACGCAGGGATTCGACTCCGGATATGAAAGCGGCCAATGCCAATTCAACATCCGAAAGTTTACGGCGAAAGCACGGAGTCAGGGGATCGACCTTTCGGGCGCACTCTACCTCACATTCAGATCCTCAGATTCTAGTGAGATCTGGTATTACCATGGTCGATCGGGACGCAATCAAGCCGCTTCGAGGGGTGCCTGGTTCCACCACTACGTGCTCATCGTACCGGGCGACGACTCCTCGTCCTCGGAATTTTCTCCCGCCCGTAAATACTCCGTCATCGATTTCGACTTTGGAAACTCTCCTCGCGTTGTCGATCTTCGCACCTATCTTCGGGAGATGTTCATGTCTGAATCCGTACGTAGAAATGAGAGTAAAATTGAATCGAATTTTGAACTCGGCCTTCTAAAACTCACCGCGCACGATGCTTCGAAATTAGTCAGTCAGTTAAATCCAAACGGAGAATTTCCACGTGGAGCAGAAGCCGAAGCCACCCTGTTCGAGAATGTTCGATTTAAAAATTTCTATCGCTCTCTTCGGCCTTAACCCCGAACGAGAAACTGCATCAATCGCCGATACAGATTTTTCGGCACAAAGCGGATCATCAGGGCAGCTATCTTAAGTGGGAGCGGGAAAAGAAAAAGTCCCTTCTTATTTTCGATCGCACGATAAATTCGTGAGACAGCGTCATCCGCAGACATCTGAAACGGCATTGCGTGAGTATTAGAACGAGTGAGAGGGGTATCAATAAAGCCAGGGGCCAGTGTCGTCACTTCGATACCCTGCGCTTTCAAGTCAATCGCAAGCGACTCGCAGAGTGAAAGAACCGCCGCTTTCGATGCACAGTAGATCGCCATTCGGGGTAAACTACCGATGACACCCGCAACCGAACTCACTCCGACTAAGTGACCTTTACCCTGTTTTTTCATCACCTCGATCGCTGGACCAAACGTATTCAAAACTCCGTTCACATTCACGTTAATCACCTTCGTGCCGTGGACGAAGTCAGGACTACTCACCTTCGGGTGATTAATGCCTGCGTTTGCAATCACAAGATCGAGGCTCCCCGCTTTCGCTGAAAATTCATGAATGACTGCATTCATCCGCGCCGTATCCGTGACGTCGGCTTCGAAGTAGTGAATCCCAGGTGATAAAACTTTCATCGCCACGTCAGTTTTTTCAAACGAACACACGCCGACAGTAAAACCTGAATTTAAATATCGATCGGCTAATCCTAAACCGATTCCTGAAGTCCCACCCGTAATAAAAACAGACTTACGCACGAAGGATTACCCGTCTTAAAATTTTTGCACCCGCAATCATCACACCGCACACGATGATCGCTGAAGTGACCGATAAAAAATGCGAAAGCAGACCCGCCGCCACGCCCGAAGCGGCCGGAACGACTTGGGAAATAATCGTGTACTGACTCATCACCCGTCCTCGAACCTGATCACCCACCTCAGCCTGGAGCGAGGCAACGATCAGACTGAGGCCAATTCCTCCAGAAATTCCAACTCCAACTAAAATGAAAGTAGCGAGTGGGGCGGAAGTCACAAAACCCAGTGAAGCGAAAAGAAATCCAGCCAAACAGATCGCTGTAAAAACAATGGGACGAGTGGATCCTCTTTTAGCGAGAATCATACTCGCCACACCACCGACGATAAGCGAAGGAGCTAGAGCGCCCAGAAAAGTACCGCGTGAAAGCTCAGTAAGACCCAGTACATCTTTAGCTAGACGCGGGAGCAGAACTTGGATTGGTCCCATGATCGAATAACCAATAAAAGCAGAAATGAGTAAACCCCGGACGCCTGCGTTCGTTCGCGAAAAGTGGAGCCCTTCCAGGAGTTGCTTCTTCCCTGACTCGAGTGACTGTCCGAGTGCTCGCGTTCGAATCGGCAGAAGTAAAAGTGAGCCGATCAGAAAGAGCGACGCTGCCGTAATAAAAACCCCAGACCATCCCGTAAAAATGGAATCACTCTCAATATTTCGAAGAGTCGATATGATAATCGGGCCAAGCCCAAACCCGAGCATCACAAATAAATTAAAAACAATGGATGCCAGCTTTAACTGCGCGGGTCTGACGACCTGACCGAGAACCGTCATTCGAGCAGGAGAAACAAACGACCAGCCTACTCCTGAAAAAAATGCAGCCATCAGGATAAAGGGCGCGCGGTCCATCGGTTCTAAAATAAAATGGTGGCTCGTCCATAAAACACTTAAGCCAAGAATAAAGAGTGCCTGTCCTCCGTGAATCAGTCGAGCGGGCGGGAGTCGGTCACAGAGCACACCCGCAATCCATCCGAAAATGAGCGGCGGCCCAAAACAGAGACCGAATCCTAAGCCCGAAAGGAGGTTCGATTTTAAAACTTCCTGACAGTAGATAATGACCGAATAGTTCGTGATGTGGCCAGCAGTGAATGCAAGTAAACAGGAGAGAAAAAATGCGCCGATCTTCATTTCACTTCTCGTTCTGGGACTTCTACCCGAATGAGTGTGGGCTGCGCTCCTTCGATATGCCACGCAGGAAAATTAGAATTCGAAGCGTAAGCCCGTCCCTCTTCATCGAACTCGATATCCCGCGTGAAAGTAGAACGACGAGGAAGTGGGATCGTTAACCACTCTTCTGTCTTCGGATTAAAGCGAAATAAGGAATCCGACTGATTCCCAGTAACCCAGACATAATTTCTCTTTAAATCGACATTCAGGGAATACGGAGTCTCAGAACCTTTCGGGTTCACGGGGAGATCGAACTGTTTAAATGTTTTCGTCCGTGGGTCGAAACGAGAAATACTCGAGTCTCCGAAGTGAGCGATCCAAAGATTTCCTTCCGCATCCGAGCGAAGCCTTCGTGGGCCGAGAGCTGGCGTTCGGAAAAGTTCTATACCACCCGTCTTCGGGTCGATGGCGCCGATTTCCTGAGTATGAAGGCGCGCGAACCACACCTTTCCGTCTGGCGTAATATCGATCCCGTACGGGAGTGGAAGTCCTGTCGACTCCCAGTCAATTTTTAGCCACTTCGTCAGAGGTATACCCTGATTCATGAGGGCATAGATCCAACGAATGGAGCTCGTGATGATCTTTTCTTTTAAGCCACGTGCCGGTAAATCATAAAGTATGAATTTCTGAGTCTGCCGATTAAACATGGCAATCTGGTTAGAGAGTGCCAGCGTGAACCAAACTCGATCTTCCTGATCGATCCTGATCGTGTGCGGATAAAATCCACCCGGCATCTCATAAAGCATGAAAGCGCCCGTTTTAGGATCAAACTCGATGAGTCTTCTCTGCGCAGATGGAGTGAGAAAAACATGTCCATCTCGAGCGGAGCGTGCAAAAGAATGGACGTTTGAAAAGCTTTCATGTTTCGGAAAAGCCTTTAGCCTGGCACCGACGAGTCCCCCATTTTTTTCATCGCTGCGGTGAGGAACTTTATGAACACGAAAACTATCCTCTTTCGTATTCACTTCATAGATTCGGTCTTGAATATTATCACCAACTAAAACTCGTCCCTCGTCTAGAAGAATAAGGTCATGCTCCTGGGACATCGAATCCCCAATCGGCCACTCAGTGATCTTTACGCCACTCAGTTTATCACTCTGCTTTTCACTGAATGGCATAGGTTCAGCGAGAAGCTTCGGGTTTTCCCGAAGTTCGCGGTAAGCAGCTGGCAGAACTTCGGGAAGCACTGCCTGAAGATCTGACGGAAGCCTCGAACCATAGGTGACCATTCTGCCGATCACCGTTTTCCAATCTTCTGGTGTGCGTTCCTGGCGAGTAAATAAATTCCCTTGCTGGTGACAGTATCCACATTGCATTTGAAAATGTTTTTTCGCATCCGGAAATTTTCGGGACACGTCCTTAAAATCAAGCGCCCCTAACCACACGTTCGCAGGTTTAGAAGCCGCCAGTAGAAACGGATCTTTTTCGGGAGTCATCCGAATCGAAGTCGAGTTTTTAGTATTCTCCTCGACCTTCGGTTCGAATAAAAAATCTTTATACCCATACTTTCTAAAGCGAAACTTCGTGGGCTTCCCTAGCGAAGGCAAAGTGACTCCACCCGACCTGTCAGTGAAGGCGGTCTCTTCACGCCCAGGCCGCTGTAGAACTCCAGGCTTCGAATAGCCGTTATCCGATCGATCAACCTCACTCGGTGTTACAGCCGACGAATACACCATCACCGATTCAATCGGCTTCCCTTTATCATCGGTGACCATAAACCGAGAACCAGAAGTCGTTCCTGTCGAAGCCTGAGCCCCAGAAAGTAAAAGAAGAAAAACTGCGAATGAAACAATTTTCGCGGCTCCCTTCTTTGCATCCGGATGCGAACTGAGCCAAAAATCGAAAACTTCTGAACTCGTTTTCTTAGGTTCGTACGGAAATTCGGTCATAAGTTTTTTATTATCGAGCACCGGTCTGTACTGAATAAACTTTGCCTGCTCTGGACTGAAATGAGTGAGCTTAAATACACGCATCACGCGGATCATATTCCGAAGAAATAAAGCGGGGAGCTTCAGCGTCTTCTTCGAAAGCCTTCTCGCGATTTCATCAATCGTGAGCGCGCCAGTACCCGCAACATTAAAAATACCGACTTTTTCTTTTAAAATAGCCTGCAAAAAGACTTCGACTAAATCCTGATCCCAGATGAAAACAAACGGCGTGTCCGACCCCTGAACTCCGATGAGCCTGGGTTTATAAAAAAGCGCAGTAATCTGGTTATCGACCGTTTTACCGAGCACGGTGCTAATCCGGAATATGGTCTGCTTCAGTTCTGGGTTCGTATCGCGGAATTTTCCGAGCATTTCTTCGACCACTCGCTTATGCCACGAATACGGGATTTCATAATTACCCCGGAGTGGGTCCGTTTCTTTTAGCCATGCAGAATTATCAGCATGATAGCCATAAGCTGCGCCACTCGAAGAAACGATGATCTGTTTCACTCCTGTCGCGACACAGGCATCGAGTACATTCTTCGTTCCTTCGACATCCACACTATACTCAAACTCACGACTGCTATTTTTCCCAGGCGTAACGATCGATGCAAGGTGAACGACGACGTCGACAGGCTCTGAATCGAACACTTTTCGAAGCGAAGCATCTCGAATATCCGCTCGCGCGTATATCACCCCATCGATTCGATTCGATACAGGTGTTTCGATCACATCACAGGAAATGACTTTCTTTGCACGGTCCTTCAGTGCCGCGACGATCTGTCGCCCGACATACCCATTCCCGCCAGTGACTAGTACTGTCTTATTAGAAATATCACTCATGACTGTTTCGTTTTCCTCGCCCAGTAAGTCGAGAGGGTAAGCCCCGCTACGATGTGCCACATCCCCCACCATGCCGTGATGATTGCCATCCCACCGAGCCCATCAAAAAAACTAAAGATCAGCACTAATCCAAGACCCGAGTTCTGAATCCCCGTTTCAAAAGAAACGGCGCGAGCATCACGCTCCGAAAGCCCGAAAAGGCGCGAGATCCCATAACCACTCCCAAGCGCCATCGCATTATG